>CAMYCE010000031.1 GCA_947254205.1 uncultured Prevotellaceae bacterium | reverse complement strand
TACACGTAAGGAGTCGTCGGCAGCGTCAGATGTGTATAAGAGACAGCCCGAATCCTATTCTACCTATTTCATGAAAATCGATAATGTAAAATTCAGGCAAAAGGTTGTGCCAGGCGACACGCTGGTGTTTCACCTTTCATTCATTACCCCAATTCGTCGAGGTTGTGCCGTGATGAAGGGATATGCTTTTGTGGGCGAGAAAATCGTGTCGGAAGCCGAGTTTATGGCACAAGTAATTAAAACAAAATAAAAAAATACTATAACGAATATATTATGGAAAACTATCCATTTACAGTGATTGCTCCGAGTGCAAAAATAGGTGCTAATGTGAAAATAGGCCCGTTTGTCACTATCGACGATAATGTTGAAATTGGCGATGGCACAATTATCGACAGCAATGTGAGCATACATTCGGGAGCTCGCATTGGTTGCAATTGCCACATTCATTCGGGAGCTGTCATTTGTGATGTTCCACAAGATTTGAAATTCAAAGGAGAAGACACCATTGTTGAAATTGGAGATAATACCAATATACGCGAGTTTGTAACCATTCATCGTGGCACAGCCTCAAAGGGTAAGACTGTGGTGGGAAGCCACTGCCTGATTATGGCCTATTGCCATGTTGCTCACGACTGTGTGGTGGGTAATCATGTCATTATGTCCAATCAAGTGCAACTGGCAGGTGAAGTTGTTGTAGGCGACTGGGCAGTATTGGGCGGTGGAGCTCTTGTGCACCAGTTCACACACATTGGTGACCACGTGATGCTTCAAGGTGGCTCTTTGGTCAACAAAGATTTGCCTCCCTATGTCATGGCTGGTCGTTATCCCTTGTCTTATGAGGGGGTGAATTCGGTGGGATTGCATCGTCGAGGCTTTAGTGAAGACCAAATCAATCAAATCAATTCGATTTATCGCACTTTATATTTATCGGGGTTAAACAATCGCGATGCTGTGGCTAAGGTGATGGAAGAAGTTCCTCAAAGTCATGAGAGAGATGTGATTGTTGACTTTGTGAAAAATTCAAAGCGTGGTATTGTGAGAATAGGCACATAGTAGGGCATTTGAATAACTAAAATAATGATGCGAGGAGCAAAATGAAATTTCGTTTTGCTCCTCGTTTTAGTTAATCGTATCTTCTCCCTCTCCCCCACTATTGCATGAGGTCGAGCTTGTCTAATTTCTTAGCATCACCCAATTTATAGTAGATGTCGCGCAAGATGTTTTTGGCATCTGCGTTTTGAGGATTTAGTTCAAATGACTTTTCAAGATGTTCAACAGCACGACGCAACACAGGAGCGATAGCCTTGGTTAAAGCTTTTTGCGACTTTTTTGAGTGACTTTGAGCATATTGCAATGCTTCAAGATAGTAGCAACGTCCCATGTCGAATTGGGCTTGAGCGAGTGTTGAGTCAAGCTCAACGGCTTGTTGATAATAGGGTCTTGCCTCAAGCACACTACTTTGCAACTCCACGATATTTCCTTTGAGATTTAAATACTCGGCATTGAGAGAGTCGTTGAGCATAGCTTGATCGAGCATCACCTCGGCATCGCGATAATTGTGCTTGTTGATGCAGTCATTAATCATGATGCGCAAGTATCTGATGTCTTCTTTTCCATATAGCCTAAAGGCTTCTTGGGCAATTGTCACTGCCATAACGGTGTCGCCTAATGCTGTGAGAGCAAATAGGTCGTTGTCATATACAGTTTTTTTCTTGTAGCCATATTGGCGAGCCACCTTGAGTAGCCTGTGCACTTCGCTAAGCTGATTCATCTTCATGGCCGCCATGCCTTGATAGTAGCTCATCAATCCAATGATGCTATCGGGGTCGCTCACATGTCGTTCTTGTGCCATGGGCGATGTCGCCACTTCATGATATATGTTCCAAGCCTTGAAAGCTCCAGCCCAGTCTTCGGCTTTATATAGTTCTGCCCCTATGGTGCTATAATCAACCAAGTATTTTAAAATTCTATTTTGTATTTCTTTTGAATATTTGGTTTTAACTTTTGCTTGCCCGGTCTTCTTGTTGATTTTAGGACTTCCATCTCTATTGAGCACTTTCACACTGTCAAGTTCAAGAGCTTTGATGCAGTATTCATAACCAGCGATGAGAGCCTGCCCCATTTGCTTGTCATCGATAGAATTTCCCATTGATTTTGCAATGCGAAATTTGGAGTACAGTCCATAGCCGGCTTTGCCTGCAATCCACCAAGTTTCGGCTAAATTTTTGGTTGCATCGTGTTGCAAAGCAGGTTTAATTTTGACAAGTGCATTTTGATAGGTTTTGATTGAGGCCGAGAAATCTCCAATGCTTTTTTGTACCTCATCAACAGTGCGTTGTTGGGCATTTCCTGTTGCATTTGCCAAAAGAGTGAATAATAAGATGAAAAAAAAATTCTTATACACCATTCATTTGTTTTTTTTTGATGAAGAAGACGCTGCGCATCTATAAATTATGGTTTACATGATGCCCAGCGTCTTGTTTTTTTTATTACGAACTGATGCTTTTCTTATTTGCTGAGTTCTTCGTATTTTTCGGTATTGCCCAGCTGATAGTAGATGTTGCGCAAAGCATTCTTGGCATCGTTGTTGTTTTTGTCAAGCTCATAGGCTTTTTCCAAATAAGGAACACATTGTTCATAAATGGGTTTGAGCTTGGCAGTGAGTGCGTCGCCCAACAAGTCGGGATTATTTTTAATAATCTCGGCGGCTTGGTTATAATAGTAGCGACCCATGTTAAAGAAAGCTTGGCTGTTGGAGGGGTCTATTTCGCTTGCTTTCTTGAAAATGGGAAATGCTTGCTCCATGCCCAAAGAACGCTCGGTCAAAATGCCCTTGAGGTTGTAGAAGTTGGCGTTGTTGGGCTCTTGAGCAATAGCATCATCAACCACTTTTTGAGCTTGCTCCATGTTGTTGGCGTCCATGTAGCTTTGTGCAACATTGCCAAGGCTTGAGTATTGGAATTCCTTAACATTATATTGAGTGTAGCCTTTCTTCACTGCATCGTTGAGTGCAACAAGAGCTTTGCTATACTCCTTATTGTTGTAGTAGCTGTAGCCCTCAAAGAAGCGAATTTCGGCCATTGTAGAGTCGGCAATGCCGGGGTTGCTGGCTTGAAGCATGTCGCCATACACTCCAAAGCTCACTGCAGCATCGCTCCATTGATTGGCACCCATTGCATCGTTGGCAATTGAACCAAAATCGGCAACGTGTCCGAGCAAAATCGAAATAATGTCGTTGGAATATTTCACTTTAAACTTCTTTGAGCCATCTTTGTTGAGCTTGAAAGAACCGTCTTTATTGGTTTGATAAACGGTGTCGAGAGGCATTGCTGTCTCAAAATATTTGTAGCCGTTCATCAATGCAGTTTGCATTTCTTTGGCATCAACTTCTTTTTGCATGAGTTTCTCGGCATTCAAGGCATCATAGAGTTGGAATGATGCTTTTCCAGCAGCAAACCATGTCGCAGCATCGCCTTTTGACTCGTCTGCTGTGAGTGCGGGTTGAAGGGCTTGAAGCACCGATTTCAATTCTTCGGGCTTAGAGGAAGAGGTCACTTGCTTGAGTGCATCTTTAACTACTGCAACCTGTGCTGTAGCCGAACCTGCCAACATTGAAGCGCAGGCTAAGAGCAAAATGGATTTTTTCATTTTTGTTATCAATTAAAATTAAAATTATTCGTTATTTCTCTCATTATCAATAGAGTCTTGACTATTTTCGATGTTTTCTTGATTCTCTTGCTCGATGTTTTCTTCTTCGTCGGGTTCACTTTGCACTTTGCACACCGAGGCAATCTCATCGTTCTTTTTCTCAAGATTAATGAGCTTAACGCCTTGAGTGGCGCGACCCATAAGCCTCAATTCGCTCACTTTGAGTCTGATCGTTATGCCCGACTTGTTGATAATCACAAGATCGTTGTCATCGCTCACATTTTTAATGGCAATGAGTTTTCCGGTCTTGTCGGTGATATTCATGGTTTTCACACCTTTACCACCACGATTGGTCACACGATAATCTTCGAGCTTGCTGCGCTTGCCCATGCCCTGTTCCGAAACCACGAGCACATCGTCGTTGGTATTGGCTGGCAGGCTTATCATGCCCACAATCTCATCATCATCATCAAGGGTCATGCCCTTCACACCGGTTGCAGGGCGCCCCATTGAGCGTATTGATGTTTCGGGAAATCTAATTGCCCTACCATTGCTGTTGGCCAAGATAATTTCGCTGTCACCCTCGGTGAGAATGGCTCCAATGAGTTGGTCGTCTTCGCGCAAGTTGATAGCGATCACCCCATTGGTTCTTGGGCGAGAATACTCGGCGAGGCTTGTTTTCTTGACAAGACCATTTTTGGTTGCAAACACAATGTTGTGCGATTCATTATACTCAGGGTCTTTCAACTTTGAGGTGCGTATGAAAGCATAAATCTTGTTTTCGGGACCAAGATTGAGCAGGTTTTGAATAGCACGTCCTTTGGAATTTTTGCTTCCTTCGGGAATTTCAAATACTCTAAGCCAGTAGCAACGTCCAAGGCCGGTGAAGAAGAGCATATAGTTGTGGTTGCTGGCCTCATATACATATTCAATGAAGTCTTCGTTGCGAGTGTCGCTACCTTTGGCTCCCACTCCACCACGGTTTTGAGTGCGATATTCACTCAGTGGTGTGCGCTTGATGTAGCCAAAGTGAGAGATTGTGATGATCATGGGATCGTCGGGATAGAAATCCTCGGCATTCATCTCTTCGGCAGCATATTGAATTTGGGTGCGACGTTCGTCACCAAATTTCTCTTTCACCTCAATCAATTCTTTTTCAATTACTTGGCGACACACTTCGGGGTCGTTAAGTATTGATTCAAGATAAGCAATCGTTTTTAAGAGCTCTTCCAACTCTCCATGCAATTTATCTTGCTCAAGATTGGTGAGCTGGCGCAATCGCATCTCGACAATGGCACGAGTTTGCATGTCGTCCAATCCAAATCGTTCTCCCAAGCGAGTGCGAGCATCTTCGGTTGTTTTGCTACTTCTAATGATGTGCACCACCTCGTCGATGTTGTCGCAAGCAATGATGAGCCCCTCTAAGATGTGGGCACGATTGCGAGCTTTTTCGAGTTCAAATTTGGTGCGACGAATCACCACTGTGTGGCGATGCTCAAGGAAGTGTTGCAACATTTGCTTGAGATTGACCGTCTCAGGGCGACCATTCACAAGGCACACATTGTTCACGCTAAACGATGATTGAAGCTCCGAAAGCTTGTATAACTTATTGAGCAACACATTGGCATTGCAATCTTTTTTCACATCGATCACAATGCGCATGCCATTTCGCCCACTCTCATCGTTGATGTTGCTAATGCCATCAATGCGCTTGTCTTCAACAAGACGAGCAATCGCTTCAATGAGCTCGCGCTTGTTTACATTATAGGGAATTTCTGTGACAACAATGCGGTCACGATCGTTTTCGGTTTCAATTTCAGTTTTGGCGCGCACAACAATGCGACCTCGACCTGTTTCAAAGGCTTCTCTCACACCTTGATAGCCATGAATGATGCCACCCGTTGGGAAATCGGGTGCCTTGATATAGTGCATGAGATCTGAAATCTCCAATTCGGGATTTTGCGAGAGGGCAAGGCATGCGTCAATTGCCTCCGAAAGGTTGTGGGGAGGCATGTTGGTGGCCATGCCCACAGCAATGCCACTTGCACCATTCACAAGCAAGTTGGGAAAGCGAGTGGGGAGCACTTGAGGCTCATCGAGCGTGTTGTCGAAGTTGGGGTCAAAGTCTACTGTGTCTTCATCAAGATCACGCATCATCTCTTCGCCCATTTTGGCCAAGCGTGCCTCGGTGTAACGCATGGCTGCAGGGCTGTCGCCATCGATTGAGCCAAAGTTGCCTTGTCCGTCTACAAGTGGATAGCGCATGGCCCAATTCTGAGCTAAACGCACCATTGCCAAATAAACCGACGAATCACCATGAGGGTGATATTTACCCAAAACGTCACCCACAATGCGTGCGGCCTTCTTGTAGGGAGCATTGGAGAAGTTGCCTAACTTTTCCATGCCAAAGAGAACCCTGCGATGCACTGGCTTGAAACCATCGCGCACATCGGGTAGCGCACGAGACACGATAACCGACATAGAATAGTCTATGTAGGATGCCTTCATCTCGTTTTCAATGTTGATCTCTATAATTCGATCGTTTTCCATTACTATATCTTTATTTTTAATGATAATCATCGCATTCACAAATCGGGCGAAATTGTGCCCCAGTCCTCATGAGATGCGACTTATATTTTAAGATACAAAGATAATGAATTGTATCCAAAAATCCTCGCTTTTGCACTAAAACAATGCAATCAAAATTGGCATAGAAATTGCAATGACTATGTGAAGATGAACAATTGAGTTGATTTCACATGCTCAATGCTCAATGCTCAATTTTGAGTGTAAAGATTAAAAGAACGTGATTTTGAGCATTTGACTCTATATCGTTCATGAGGTTTAATGCTTGAGCAATTATTGCTCGATAATAACACAACATTGCAATGAATTTAAAGAGAAAACATAGCAATTATTTACAGGCGTTTGATTCCGATCTTGTTAAATTTCGGCCAATTAGTGGGGCCGACTTTGCCAATGACGATGATGATGAAATGCTCGACGACAATCGTGATGAGAATAAAGACGACTCAAGATTCGGGAAAGAAACCGAAAAGCACACCCAACAGCGACGAAATGTCATGAAAAATGACAGCGCTACCCCATCTATTGACAAATATGGCAAAGATATTAGCAAAGCTGCACTGGAAGGCAAGCTCGACCCGGTGATTGGACGAGAACAAGAAATAGAGCGGTTGGCTCAAATTTTGAGTCGTCGCAAAAAAAACAACCCTGTGCTCATTGGAGCTCCGGGCGTGGGCAAGTCGGCCATTATTGAGGGGTTGGCTTTGCGCATCATTCAGCGCAAAGTGGCTCGTGTGCTTTTTGACAAGCGCATTGTTGCTCTCGACATGGCTTCGGTTGTGGCTGGCACAAAATATCGTGGACAGTTTGAAGAGCGCATCAAGGCCATCATCGACGAGGCTTCGCAAAACAGCAATATCATTTTGTTTATCGATGAAATTCACACAATAGTGGGTGCTGGTAATGCTTCGGGATCGATGGATGCTGCCAACTTGTTGAAGCCGGCTCTTGCCCGTGGCGAGTTGCAATGCATTGGTGCAACCACACTCGACGAGTATCGAAAAAGCATCGAAAAAGATGGAGCCTTGGAACGCCGTTTCCAAAAGGTGATGGTAGAACCCACTTCGGTTGAAGAAACACTTGAAATTCTCAACAACATTAAAGGTGTGTATGAGAAGCATCATGGTGTGACCTACACCAATGCAGCCTTGAATGCTTGTGTGAAACTCACCGACCGCTATTTGAGCGACCGCGCCTTTCCCGACAAAGCTATCGATGCTCTTGATGAGGCAGGCTCGAGGGTGCATATTTCCAAGGTGGTAGTGCCCAAAGAGATTGATGAACTTGAAAAGCGCATTGCCGAGGCGCAGGCCAACAAGCAACAGGCTGTGAATGCTCAAAACTTTGAAAGTGCGGCCAATTACCGCGACCAGCAAGAAACCTTGAAATTGGAATTGATTGACGCCAAAGAACGCTGGGAAAAGGAACTTGAGGCACAACGTGAAACTGTCGACGAGAGCGATGTGGACGAGGTTGTGGCAATGATGACAGGTGTGCCTGTGCAACGCATTGCACAAGCCGAGGGAATCAGGTTGCTGGGCATGACCGATGAACTGAAAAAACAAATCATTGGTCAAGACGAGGCCATCGATAAGATTGCCAAAGCCATTCGACGCAATCGCGTGGGCTTGAAAGACCCCAACCGCCCCATTGGCTCATTCATGTTTTTGGGTTCTACAGGTGTGGGTAAAACTTTGCTTGCAAAACGATTGGCTGAGTTTCTGTTTAACTCTCCCGATGCACTTATCCGCATCGACATGAGTGAATATATGGAGAAGTTCAGCACTTCTCGCCTTGTGGGCGCACCTCCAGGATATGTGGGCTATGAAGAGGGCGGACAACTCACCGAGAAAGTGCGTCGTCACCCCTACTCGGTGGTTTTGCTCGACGAGATTGAAAAAGCCAACCCCGATGTCTATAACATGATGTTGCAGGTGCTCGATGAGGGCTGTCTCACCGATAGTTTGGGGCGCAAAGTCGATTTTAAAAACACGATTATTATCATGACTTCCAATATTGGTACTCGTGAACTCAAGGACTTTGGTGCAGGCGTTGGTTTCAACACAGCCATCACCAAGGAGCGTAGCGACTCGGTGATTCGCAAAGCATTGAATCGTCGATTCTCGCCAGAATTTTTGAATCGTGTTGACGACATTATCACATTCTCATCGCTTAATCGCGAGCACATCATGAGCATTATCGACATTGAACTGCGCATGTTCTACAAGCGTGTTCAAGATTTGGGTTTCACGCTCACGATCACTCCCGAAGCCAAAAAAATGGTAGCCGATAAGGGGTTTGATAGCCAATTTGGTGCTCGTCCACTTAAACGTGCCATTCAGACGTATATTGAAGACCCGCTTAGTGAGCTTATTCTCAAAAATGAGGCTCTCAAGGGAGGCGAATTTGTGATTGATGTAGACAACGGAGAAATTGTGACTCGTGTCAACAATCAAGAAGTGTCGTCCCCATCGGTTTTGTAGCCTTTGTTTGATAAAAAAGTTACATTTTGGCATGATAAATTGTCACCCCATTGGGGTGGCATTTTTTTTGCTATGATAGTGTAGAAATATCTATAAATACATTAAAAATAATTATACTATGGCAAAAGGATCTATTGGGGTAACTACCAGTAATATCTTCCCCGTAATCAAGCAATTTCTTTATAGCGATCACGAGATTTTCTTGCGTGAGCTCATTTCAAATGCTGTCGATGCAACTCAAAAACTCAAAACACTGGCTACTGCCGGTGAGTTTAATGGCATCACCGAAGAGCTGACGGTGAAAGTGACGCTCGACAAGCAGGCAGGCACCCTCACTGTGAGCGACAATGGCATTGGCATGACTGCCGGTGAAATTGATAAGTATATCAATCAAATCGCATTTTCGGGAGCTGAGGAATTTCTCAATAAATATAAGGACAATGCCAATACTATTATTGGTCATTTTGGCTTGGGCTTCTACTCGGCCTTCATGGTGTCGAAAAAAGTAGAAATTCACACACTCTCCTATCGCGATGGTGCCAAGGCTGTGACTTGGTCGTGTGATGGTTCACCCGAATATGAAATGACCGATAGCGACAAGACTGAGCGTGGCACATCGATTGTGCTTCACATCGATGACGATAATAAAGAATATCTCGAAGAAAGCAAGATTAATGGCTTGCTACACAAGTATTGCCGTTTCATGCCTGTGCCAGTTGTGTTTGGCAAAGAACAGGAATGGAAAGATGGAAAATATGTCGATACCGACAAGGATAAGGTGATTAACGACATCGCCCCCTTGTGGACTCGCAAGCCCAGCGATCTGAAAGATGAGGATTACATCAACTTCTACCATGCTATTCAGCCAGGGCAAGAAGACCCGTTGTTTTGGATTCACTTGAATGTTGATTATCCTTTCACTTTGACCGGTATTCTCTACTTCCCAAAAATTAAGAATAATCTCGATGTGCGCAAAGATCGCATTCAACTCTATTGCAACCAAGTGTATGTGACCGATAGCGTTGAGGGTGTGGTGCCCGAGTTCATGATGCTCTTGCAAGGTGTGATCGACTCGCCCGATATTCCGCTCAATGTGTCGCGTAGTTATTTGCAAGCCGACCGCAACGTCAAGAAAATTTCGACCTATATCACCAAAAAAGTGGCCGCCCGACTCGAAGAAATCGCGAAGAAAGATGCCGAAAACTTTGAGAAAAAGTGGAATGACATTAAGGTGTTTATAGAGTATGGAATGTTGAGCGATGAGAAGTTTTGCGAGCAAGCCATGAAGTTTGCATTGCTTGAAAACACCGATGGAAAATTCTTTAAACTCGACGATTACAAAACGCTCATCGAGGCCAACCAAACCGACAAGGAGGGTAATCTCATCTATCTCTATGCCACCGACAAAGAAGGCCAGTATTCCTATATTAAATCGGCAGGCGACAAGGGCTATGATGTGCTCATGATGAATGGACAACTCGACACTCCCTTTGTGGGCATGCTGGAACGCAAAAACGAAAAATCTCGTTTTGTGCGTGTTGATGCCGATGTGCTTGAAAATCTCATCAAGAAAGAAGATAGCAAGACCGATGGACTCACCGAAGCCGACAAGAATATTGCATCAACACTCTTCAAGTCGCAAATTCCAGCTATCGAGAAGAGTGAGTTCTATGTGACCTATGCGGCTCTTGGCGAGAATGACCAGCCCATTGTCATCACTCAAAGCGAATACATGCGTCGCATGAAAGAAATGGCGCAGTTCCAGCCCGGCATGAATTTCTATGGCGAAATGCCCGATGCCTATAACCTCACGCTCAACACCAACCACAAACTCATCAAGCAGGCTGTCGAAGATGCTACAACAGCATTGGCCCTTGACTTAAAGCCTATTGACACCGAAATTGAAGCGACCAATCGAGCGATCGAAGCTATTCGCAGTTTAGACAAGGACAACAAAGGCGTTCCCGAAGACAAGAAGCCCGAACTTGAAGAAAATGAGAAGAAGGTGCAAGAATTGCGTGGCAAGAAAGAAGAGCTCATTGCCAGCTATGCAGCGGGAAAAGATGTTGTGAAGCAACTCATCGACATTGCTCTCCTTGGTAATGGATTGCTCAAGGGTGAGGCTCTCGACAACTTCTTAAAACGCTCGGTTGAAATGCTTTAAAGTATTTGACTTCAATCAAAAGATTAAGGTTGATAATTCTGAAATTATCAACCTTTTCTTTATGCATTTTTTGTGGGAAGTAGATAAATGCTTAGGGGGGGGGGTTACATGATGCCCTTTTCACGCAATTTCTTTTGCCAGTTCCAAGCACTGCGCATGGTGTCTTCAATGGGCACTTGAGCTTTCCAGCCCAGCACCTCATTGGCTTTTTGTGGATTGGCCCAAATTTGCACAATGTCGCCCTCACGTCGTCCCACAATTTTGTGTGGCACTTTCACGCCTGTTGCAGTTTCAAATGCATTGAGCAACTGCAGCACCGAGAGCCCCTCGCCTGTGCCAATGTTGAAGATTTCAAGACGATTGGTTTCGTTTTGATTGAGCATGCGTTCAAGTGCAGCCACATGGGCCTTGGCAAGGTCTACAATGTTGATAAAGTCGCGAATGCACGACCCGTCGGGAGTGGGATAATCGTTGCCAAATATACTCAACTCTTTGCGCAAGCCAATAGCCGTTTGGGTTAAGTAGGGAATGAGGTTTTGAGGCACGCCATTGGGCAATTCTCCTATTTCTCCACTGGGGTGAGCGCCAATTGGGTTGAAGTAGCGCAAGATAATGGCTTTAATGTCGGCTCCACTATTAATCACATCGGTAATGATGTCTTCGCCCACTTGCTTGGTGGCCCCATAGGGTGAGGTAGCCTTCTTGATGGGTGCACTTTCGGTGATGGGGTTTTGATCGGGTTCGCCATACACGGTGCATGATGAAGAGAAAACAAAACCTTTCACGCCATGTTTGGGCATCATCTCAAGAAGATTGAGCAAAATGTTGAGGTTGTTGCGATAATATAGAATAGGTTTTTGCACCGACTCTCCTACTGCCTTGCTGGCAGCAAAATCGATAATGCCTGTGATGCCCGGGTGTTTTTCAAAGAGGGCTTCCACGGTGTTGAGGTTGGCACAATCGCCTTCGATAAATTCGGGTCGCTTGCCGGTGATGCGTTCGATGCCATCGAGCACATCAAGGTTGCTATTGGACAGATTGTCGATAATCACAACTTCATATCCTGCTTGTTGCAACTCAACGGTGGTGTGCGACCCAATAAAGCCCGTGCCTCCCGTGACAAGTATTTTTCCTTTATTTTGTGTTGTCATGTTTATATTTTTGTTTTAATGTATTCAACAATGCGCTCACAGGCCTTTCCATCGCCATAGGGGTTATTGGAGCGACTCATGAGCAAGTAAGCCTCTTTGTTTTCAAGTAATGTCGTCATTTCGTTGACAATAGCATTGCAATTTGTTCCCACCAGTTTCACGGTTCCTGCCTCTACGGCTTCGGGGCGTTCGGTGGTGTTGCGCATTACCAGCACAGGTTTGCCCAATCCGGGGGCTTCTTCTTGAATGCCGCCACTATCGGTGAGCACAACACTCGATTTTTCCATTAAGAACACAAATGGTTGATATTCGAGTGGCTCGATGAAGAATAAATTGCCAGTATTGTGCAAGCTATCACCAAATGTGTCGTGAATAGGTTTTCTCACATTGGGGTTTAGATGCATGGGATACACAAAGTCGACTTGTGGGAAACGCTCGCTCAGCATCTTAATGGCTTGGCATATATTTTTGAAGCCATCGCCAAAATTCTCGCGTCGATGCCCTGTGATCAACACCAACCGGCGACCATTCTCAAGCCGCGACACGTCATATCCCAGTGTTTTCACTTGCTGCGAGAGTTGAGAGTTGAGAGTTGCGTCTTGCTTGATGTTGTCGACCACCCATTGCAAGGCATCAATGACGGTGTTTCCTGTAACTTCAATTTGCTTGCTATCAATACCTTCCTTTATTAAGTTTTGTTGGCTCAGTGCCGTAGGCGAAAAATGATAGGTGGCGATGCGGCCTGTGATTTGCCTGTTCATCTCCTCGGGCCATGGGCTATAGATGTTGTGGGTGCGCAATCCTGCCTCAATATGTCCTACCGGAATTTGTTGATAGAAGGCAGCCAGTGCGGCAGCAGTGCTGGTTGTGGTGTCGCCATGCACAAGTACAAGCTGTGGAGCTTCTTGCTTGAGCACATCTCTCATGCCCAGCAGCACTCGCGAGGTAACGTCATAAAGGTCTTGTCCCGACTTCATGATGTTGAGGTCATAGTCGGGCACAATGTCAAATATTTTAAGTACTTGGTCGAGCATTTCTCGATGCTGCCCGGTAACTGCTACAATTGTCTTAATTTCGTGAGGGTGTTTCTGGCACTCTTTTACCAATGGAGCCATTTTTATGGCTTCGGGGCGAGTTCCAAATACGAGCATCACTTTTTTCATAAGGCATTACTTTTTATTATGCAAATATAGTTATAATTTTTCAATTTACCAAGCAGTTATTCATGAAACCACCGACCACTTTGAGTGATTAATGACTTCATTTTTTGGTTGAGCTCATTCGACCTAATTAGTTCTTCAAGAGATAGGTGCATCCGGTAGTTCCAATAGTAGTGTCGCTGACTTGGATCGTTGATGCGCTCCATTTCGGGAAACCGATTGCGAGTATTGTGATCGATTGACAACCAATCTTGAAGCGGAATAATTGCCAGCATTGATGGGCTCGACAGGTGCCTGCCAATGATTTGCTCACACAGGTGTGTGTCGGCTTCTTGTGGAAGGTCGCCTATTTCATGCAGAGATGAATAATAGTAGTCGTGGGCTTGTTGCCTATTGTTGCGCCACCAATCGCGCAACACTGCCATGTCGTGGGTTGAAGTTGTGGCTACACTTCGATAGGGAAAAGTGCTTGGGTTGGCAATGCTGGAGTCATCTTTGGGCATGCGTTGCAAGTCAAGTGTTAAGATGTTGAGTTCGTTCATCACTTCTTCAATGAAATCGGGTCGTGTGCCCAAATCCTCTCCACAGGCCAACATCGTTGTCGATTGTGTGATAGCTCTCAAATGTTTGAGCCCGTTTTCTTTCCACTTTTTGTTGATGTTTTTTTTGCTCTCCCCTTTGTGTGGTTGTGGGTAGTATTTCCCCTTTGTGCCATCGGTCTCACCTCGGTCTACAGCCCATATCCTGAAGAACCCCAAAATGTGGTCAAGCCTATAGGCATCAAAGAATTGTTGCATGTAGCCCAGTCGTTGCCGCCACCAAGAATAACCATCACGTGCCATTTCTTGCCAGCAATATAGAGGAAAACCCCACACTTGTCCATGAGCCGAGAAATAATCGGGTGGAGCACCCACCTCTTTGGTTGTGTCAAACCAGTTGGGGTGTTGCCACACATCGGCACTATATCGGCTCACTCCCACCGTCACATCGCCTTTGAGAAAAATGCCACGGTTGTGAGCATAGGCTTTCATGTGCGATAGTTGTTTCCATAAGTGATATTGCACAAAGTAGATAAACTGAGCTTCGATAGGATTTTCGTTGATGAGTTGAAGCACACGTTTGGGGCTGTGGGTTGCATCATCTCCCCATGTGTCAAAATGGCAAGTTTGGTGTTTTTGACACAAAATGCGATAGGCTGTATAGGGTAATAGCCATGACTTTGATAACTTAAAGAAATACTTGAAATCTTTACTATCAAGATGCTCTTTGCCATATTCTTGATATAATGATTTGGCGTATTCTAATTTGAGCTTTAAAGCGGCTTCATAGTCGAGAGCGCTCTTGCCATTGAGATGAAGGCCCTGCTTCATGTATTGATAGGATAGTTCTTTGTTGCTAAGCTCACCCACCATTGAGGGGCAAAGATAAATGGGGTTGATTGCAAAAGCCGAAATGATGTTGTAGGGGTAGGAATCTTGCCATGTGTTGGTGCTTCGGGTGTCGTTGATGGGGAGCACTTGAAGCACTTTTTGCCCTGTCAAAGCAGCCCAGTCGATGAGCCATTTCAGGTCACCCAAGTCTCCCACTCCCATGTCATTTTTTGAGCGCAACGAGAAAATGGGAATGGCTGTTCCTGCACCTTTCCATCGGGCGGCGTTTCCCTCAAAGGCTAAATCTGAGATGAGTGTTGCAGCCTGCGAATCAAAGGGGCTTGTAAGCTCGTGAATGTGGGCTTCTTGCTCTATAACTTCTTGACTCTCGCTATCTTTGAGAGCTAAACTAAATTGCAGTGACTCTTTCTCTTGTGCAACTTTACCTGTCCAGTAGCCTTGACCAATGCGATGCAACTCTATGCTTTTTTTCGAGTTCCACTCTCCCATTCCTTTCCAGTTTCCCACTATTGCAAGTGTGTGGCGAGAAGAAATGTGCGGGGCATAAATCCTAAAAGCCATCTCTCCCTGTTGCGGAATTTCAAAACTTGTTGCAATGGGAACAGGGGTGCGAAATTTAAAAGGATTGGTGTTGAAGATGTCGATCCATGAAGGTTTGCGCCAGTAGTCAACGACCTGCAATGCAGGCAGTGTAGTCACGTCGCCTATCGTGTGTTGTGCACATTCTTCCAAAACCTTACCATTGTCACATCGTGCTTGATAGCGATAGTTGATGCGTTTATTGATGAATAGCTCAATGGTCCACATGCCATTGTTGCGTGCTTGCATGAGGTGCTCTTTTCCGTTATCGGTAATCAAGAACATTTGAGCAGAATGTGGTGCCAATGTGCGAAGCCAAAATTGTATCTTCATATAAAGCCTTTTTAAACCCTTAAAGGTAGTTCAAAAAAAGAGACCAACCAAGCAGTTGGTCTCTCGAAAGTTTATGCTCATGTTGTGCGATTAACCGCAACGCGATGTTCCACAGCTGGTGCAAATGAGACAGCCCTCTTGGTAGACCAAGGTTTCTTGACCACAATGTGGACATTTTTGACCACTCATTTTAGTGCCATTGGGCAAGTATTTTTTGAGTGCACGCTCCACCCCCATCTTCCATGTATTAATCGACTGGTTGTCAAGTTCAAGGCTACTCACGAGTTTAAGCACTTGGGCAATGGGCATGCCATAGCGCAACACTCCCGAAATCAACTTAGCGTAGTTCCAGAATTCAGGGTTGAACTTTTCGGACAATCCTTCGATTGTGGTTTTAAAGCCTCGCTTGTTCACAAATTGAAAGTCGTAGCGTTTGTTTCCGTGCTCGTCAACCACTTTGATAATTTTGCCTTTGTGCACCGATTTGGGGCAAAAGATGCCCTCTTCATCGTCGGCAATACCGGTGAAAATTTCATAGGGGCGACCATCGATGAGGCCAATAAAGGCAATCCACTTGTCTTTGTTGTTTTGGAATCTCACGACATCGGCTTCAAGCTCAATGGGACGGGTGAGAATGTGCTCTTCTTCGGCAATATAATGGGCCTGTTCGTTCTTTTTCTTTTTCTCGTCTTTGGTGAGAGAAATGAGCACTCCCGACCGTGAACCATCGCGATAGACTGTGCACCCTTTGCAACCACACTTCCATGCTTCGACATAGAGCTTGTTGACCAACGCCTCGTTCACCTCGTTGGGCAAGTTGATGGTTACACTAATGGAGTGGTCCACCCACTTTTGCACTCCCCCTTGCATTCTCACCTTTTGCAACCAGTCCACGTCATTGGATGTCGCTTTGTGATAGGGCGATTGAGCCACGAGAGCATCAAGTTCTTCTTGTGAGTAGTTGGAGCGCACTTCATGCCCGTTAAGCTCCATCCATGTCATAAATTTGGGGTGGTAAACCACATATTCTTCAAAGCTATCGCCGGTTTCGTCTACATAGTCAACATGCACATCTTTGTCGCTGGGGTTTACTTTGCGACGACGTTTATACACGGGCAAGAACACTGGTTCGATGCCCGATGTGGTTTGTGTTAAAATGCTCGTTGTGCCAGTTGGGGCTATGGTGAGGCAAGCTATGTTGCGACGGCCATGCTTGACCATGAGGTCGTAAAGTTCGCTATCGGCCTCTTTAATGCGGTTGATATAGGGGTTGTTTTTCTCTCGCTCAGCATCATAAATTTCAAACGCTCCTCGTTCTTGTGCCATTTCAACCGATGAGCGATAGGCCGCAAGAGCCAGTGTTTTGTGCACTTCAACCGAAAATTGTGTAGCCTCTTCGGTTCCATAGCGCAATCCCATGGCTGCCACCATGTCGCCTTCGGCAGTAGTGCCCACGCCTGTGCGACGACCTTTGATAGTTTTATTCTTGATTTTGAGCCACAAGTTCAATTCGGTTTCTTTAACCTCGCTTGTTTCGGGATCGGTTTTGATTTTATTGATAATCTTGTCGATTTTTTCCATTTCGAGGTCAATGATGTCGTCCATCATGCGTTGGGCATATTTCGCGTGTTGCTTAAATTTTTCGTAATCGAAATAGGCCTCTTTGGTGAAAGGATTCACGACATAGGAATATAGGTTGATGGCTATGAGGCGGCAACTATCGTAGGGACACAGCGGAATTTCGCCACATGGGTTGGTTGATATTGTGCGAAATCCCAGGTCGGCATAGCAATCGGGCACCGATTCGCGAGTGATGGTGTCCCAAAAAAGCACTCCGGGTTCGGCACTCTTCCATGCGTTGTGCACAATTTTACCCCAAAGCTTGCTGGCGTCAATTTCCTTGGTCACTTTGGGAGCTTCACCATTGATGGGATATTGTTGTGTGTATTTCTTCCCTTCGGTAGCTGCTTTCATGAAATCATCGTCAATGCGCACCGAGACATTGGCTCCCGTTACTTTGCCTTCTTCCATCTTGGCATCGATAAAGGCTTCAGAATCGGGGTGCTTAATGCTCACCGAGAGCATGAGTGCACCGCGACGACCATCTTGAGCTACCTCACGAGTAGAATTGGAGTAACGCTCCATAAAGGGAACAAGGCCTGTGGAGGTGAGAGCAGAGTTTTTAACGGGCGAACCTTTAGGACGAATGTGCGATAGGTCGTGTCCCACTCCACCACGTCGTTTCATGAGTTGCACTTGCTCCTCATCAATTTTGATGATGCCACCATAGCTGTCGGGGTATCCGTCAAGCCCCACCACAAAACAATTGGAGAGTGAGCCTACTTGAAAATTGTTGCCAATGCCTGCCATGGGGCTACCTTGTGGCACAATATAGCGAAAGTGCTTGATGAGGTCAAAAATGAGGCTTTCGCTCATGGAATTGGCATATTTCTTCTCGATGCGAGCTATTTCGCTGGCAATGCGATGGTGCATGTCGTCGGGGGTCAGCTCATAGAAATTGCCATAGGAATCCTTTAAGGCATATTTGCTTGCCCAAACTCTTGCAGCAAGCTCATCGCCTTTAAAATATTGAAGAGTTGCCTCATAGGCATCGTTGTAAGTATAAGTTTTACTGTTCACGATTTTATTTAAATTTTAAATTAGTTAAAATAACAAAGTGATAAATTTCCTCGAAATAATTTGGTTGTGCAAATATAGAAATAAACTTTTGGAAAACAAAGATGTTTTTAAAATTTAAAAAGTTTTCAGATTTAAAAATTATATACCTAATTATCAATTGATTGTGATTTTTTAGAGTGGCTTGAGTTTTCCAAAAAGATTATTTAACGGCAAGCATTTTAATTGATTAGCTTTATTTTGCTCAATTTTAATCTCACAAATTATGTGTGCGTGCGTGTGTGTTGGAGAGCGTTAATGAAAAAGATTTTCGATATAGTGCAGTGCAGCTACTATGCTGCGCTTGGTTGGATAAGGCAAAGGAGTTGCCTTATTATTGTATAAATTCTTGTTCAATTTGTTCTACTTCGTCCACAAAGTTTTTCTCTACCGAGAGTCGTTGCTCAATTTGCTTGCAGGCATGTAGCACTGTGGCATGGTTTCTCGACAAGCGCATGCCAATGTTGGTTGAAGAAAGCTGTGTGTCTTTTTTAGCAAAATACATGACCAGTTGTCGGGCATCTGATATTTCACGTTTTCTTGACTTGCCATATAGCATGCTACTATCAATGTTATAGTGATTGGCCACAGTTTCAACAATCATTTCAAAGGTCACTTCTCGCTTGTTGATTTTCACCGAATTGGAGATGACTGTGCGTGCCAGGTCAACCGAAATTTCTTGATTGAGCACGGTGGCATGGGCAAGAAGCGACACCATGATGCCTTCAAGCTCTCTAATGCTATCGGTAACATGGCAAGCAATAAAATCAAGCACATCGGCAGGAATGTTGAGCCCATCTTGCGAGGCTTTGAGCCGAAGCACATCGCGACGCAACTCATAGTCGGGTTTAGATAGCTCGACGGTCATGCCCCACTTAAATCTGGAGATGAGGCGTGGCACCATTCCGTCCATTTCGCTGGGTCGGCAATCACTCGACAAAATGAGCTGCTTGCCTTGGTTGTGTAGTTGGTTGAAGATGTGAAAAAACGTGTTTTGGGTTTTTTCTTTGCCAGCAAAGTCTTGAATATCATCAAGAATCAAAACATCAATGCTTTGATAAAAATTGATGAAATCATTTTGCTTGTTATTTCTAACGGCAGTTGTATATTGGCTTTCAAACACTCGTGCGGTTGTATAGAGCACGCGCGTGTGAGGTGACCTTTCTTTGATTTTGATGCCTATCGCTTGAATTAGGTGAGTTTTGCCAACACCGGTAGAGCCAAAAACAAAAAGTGGGTTAAAGGTTTTGCAATTGGGGTCGGTAGCAATGGCCATGCCAATGCTCACCGGCAACTTGTTGCACATGCTGCCGCAATAGTTCTCAAATGTGTAGCGAGGATTGAGTTGTGGGTCAATGTCGCCATAATAGGTAGTGTCAAAGGGATTGCCCTCGTGGCGACTTTGCTGGTTGACCGGGCTTTTCAAGAACGGACTGGCATTGTCGGTTTCTTGAGTTACACCAGTATCTGCCTCATTTTTCACGACATCAAAGTAGTAGAATAGCTTGATGCCTGTGCCAAATTCTCTCCTTACAGCAGAGAAGAGAAGATTGTAGAAGCGTCCTTCTATTTGTTCAATAAAAAATTGCGAAGGCACTCTCAGGGTGAGGTTGTTTCCTTCATATTTAATGGCTACAATGGGAGCAAACCAAGCATCAAATTGCTCAGGCGACAAATTGTCTCGAAAAAAATCAAGACATTTATTCCATTTCTCTATGTGTTGAGTTGTAGCTTGCATATACACCCAATTTGGCTTTTTGGCTATACAAATTTGAGATTATTTTTTCAAAAAAAAAAGTAGGACAAAAATTTGCTTTTTATTATTAGTTTTTGGGTTACTTGAAATTCAACAGTTTAGCCTTTTTATAATTAAAAACAAGATGCCTGTCTGTGAATTGTGATTTATCTACATGTATATTAGTGTTTTATGGAGTTAAATGTTTAATATTTCCTCTTTTTTATTTTTTACTCTATGCACCAAACCTGTTGTTATAGGCTCTAATCGCCAACTTTTGGCTTGTGTGAAAGAAAAGTTCCTTGTTTGGAATTATTCTAAACAAGGAACTTCTTCAATTTCGGTTTAAAACACCTTGATGGTAATGTATCTCTTGGGATTTTTCTTGATGTCTTGTAGCAACGAGTCTAAACTTGCAATTGCGCCATTGGCATTGTTATATAGTTGCTGGTCGTTTAAGAGCATGCCCAATGAGGAGTTTTTGTTGTTGAGTTGCGCCGATAGGTTTTGAATGTTGGCCAAGGTGGCGTTGATGCGATTCATTGTAGAATCAAGGGGCATGTTTTTGAGCGAATAAGTGAGGTCGTTTAGATTTCCCGATGTTTTTTTAAGGTCGGAGGTGAGTCCGTCCATGTTGGTCACTACCCCATCAACATGATTGGCCATAGCAGGCACGGTGCTGTTGAGTCGTGCCATGAGCTTCGATAGTTCCTTAGAGCTTTTGGCAAGCTCGGCAGTGATTTTATCGAGTCGTGAAACCGAGGTATATATGGCAGGGTTGCCCGTGATGTGGTTTACATTACTCAGCAATGAGTCGATTTTTGGAACCATCATGGTGACTTGTGGCATTAAATCGTTGCCCACTTTGTCCATCAAGCTTTCTTGGGTGACTGTGGGGATTGTAGCCCCCACCTTATAGTAGGTTTTGGCTTGCGACAAGGTGATGTCGAGCACAGCATTGCCCAGCATGCTTGCCACCATCGACACTGTGCTACCTTCGGGAATTTTCATTTCCTTGTCTAAGCTCATTTCCACAATAATCTTATTGGTGCTATAATCATAGTTGATTTCCCTGATTTGTCCCACTTTAAAACCATTAACATTCACTGGAGAAGAAACAGTGAGAGCATCAATTTTGTCGAATTGTGCATAATAGAAATTTGATGGCTTAAAAATGTTGGCACCTTTGAGATACTCTATTCCCCAATAGAGTAGAAAAATACTCACTAATACTGTGAACCCTATAAGGATATTTCTTTTAGAACTCGCTTTCATCTTTTGATTGTGTTGTTTAATCTTTATATCAGGCTTTTTAAGGCCTTAATGACGATTAATAAATAATTGACAAAGATAGCGATAAAAAGTTATTTCTCACTGTTCCATAAAGAATTTTATGTAGTCAACACGGCACATCATTATTGATAAGTTGGGGAGTCTTGTTCTTGTCTTCACCCATAAAATTCTCTAAAAAATGGGCTGAAAACAAAAAAAATAGGCAAAAGTTCTTTTGATTATATCTTTTTATTGTATTTTTGCATAAATTGAGATTTAAGTTTTTAAAATAGAAACATCAATCGCTTATGGCATCATCTCTACAAGACGTTAAAAAAATATATGGGTTGCTGGGTTATCCTCTCATTCATTCTTTTTCAAAAGATTTTTTTAATCATAAGTTTGAATTGGAGGACATTAATGCCGAGTATCTAAATTTTGAGTTGGAGGACATTGGCGATCTCATGGAGGTGATTGCCCAATATCCTCATTTGATGGGGCTAAATGTGACTTCTCCTTACAAAGAGCAGGTGTTGCCCTATCTCAATGAAGTTGATGCACATGCCAGGGCGATAGGTGCCGTGAATGTGATTAAAATCGTGAGAGATAGCCGAAATGGTGATATCTTTCTCAAAGGTTTTAATTCCGACACTATAGGTTTCAGAAAGTCGATAGAGCCTCTATTGGCCGAAATCAAGCACCCCCAAGCCATGATTTTGGGCACAGGAGGAGCCTCCAAGGCTGTGAGCCATGCTTTTGAACAGCTGGGGGTTGAAGTGATGATTGTGTCGCGCAAGAAAACAGCAGCTACATTCACCTATGAAG
>CAMYCE010000030.1 GCA_947254205.1 uncultured Prevotellaceae bacterium | reverse complement strand
AAAGCCTAAGATATTTTCTTATTGCGACCTAATGACCGATTGGGGTTAAAATTAAAAGCCTTTTTTGAGGCACTAATTTAAAGAGAGCTTTTTTTCTACCCAAAAACTCCAATCAACTTAATTGACGCCCAAAACTTAATTTTGAGAGCCAACAAGAACCTTTATATTTTGATTTTAGCATCATTTGAGGTAACTTTGTTATATTAAGCTAAATTAGCAACAAGATTTTACCATTCTCCTTACCTGAAATTTGGGAGAAAAGCCTTTATATTAACAACTTAATAGAACAAAAAGATGAAAAAACTACTACTCAGCGTCATGCTATGCCTGATGGCTATGTGCCATGGTGGCGCCCAAAACACCCCTCCTGCTGGCACAAAATCGATTACCCTCAAAGTGCAACCCAACAAGGAATTCATGTTTGGCCTCATTGCCACAAGTGGGCATGAAAAAGCATGGATCGAATTGCAACAACAACAATTCACCCCTCTCACTATTGGCGATAGCCCCACCATGCCCACAGTGTTTAAATTCACCTCAACCACAGGGCAAGTGAAAATATATGGCTCTTTTCACATTTTGGGGTGCCCTGCCAATGGCGACATCATTGAAGAACTTGATGCAACAGGCTACACTCCCCTGCAACAGTTATATTGCAACAACAATAATATCAAAAAGCTGGGACTAAAAGGTTGTGAAAACCTCATGTTGCTGAGTTGCTCAGAAAATCCACTCGACACCCTCGATGTGACTTCTTGCCCACAGCTGAGCGACATGGCCAGTTTTAAATGTGGGCTTAAAGGCATTGACCTGTCGCGCAACAGCCAATTGGTGAAACTGCAATGCCCCGAAAACATGATTTCAAGCCTCGACCTCACTGCCTGCACAGCCCTTCAAGATGTGTCTGTGGGCAAGAATAAGCTCACCACGATTGAATTTCCTACTCAAAACAAGATCAAACTCTTTTATGGCTATCAAAATGAATTGCAAGCACTCAACTTGAAAAATCTTCCTCAGCTCGAAGATCTTGACATCTATAGCAACAGCATCAAGCATCTCGACTTGAGCACGTGCTCTCAACTACAAAGCATTGATTGCTCGGAAAACAACTTGAGCAGTCTTGACCTCACTGCCTGCCATGCCACATTGAGCAATCTCTCATGTTCGGACAACCAGTTGAGCACTCTAAAGGTTGAAAATTGCACAGCTCTGACCTATATGAATGCCAGCAACAACCACTTGCGAGATCTATCACTCAAGGGCTTGAAAAATATAGAGAAAATATACCTTTATTCCAACGCGCTCGACAGTGTTGCCCACATCAACAACTGCCAAGCCCTGAACACACTATCGATTGCCGACAATGCCATGAGCGCATGCCGGCTCAACGCGCTATATAGAGCACTGCCCAAGAGGGCCGAACAAGGCAAACTGGAAATTAAAGGAAACCCCGAAGCCTTAACCTCCGGCACAGCACTCGCCAGCAACAAGAATTGGGCTCTTGATGTTGAGGGTGATGGCAGTGGTTGCAGTGCGGGACTCGACAACAAGCTCGTGGCTCCAACCTCGTGTAGCATTGCAGGCAACCATGTGAATGTTACCCACACCAATGGACTGGTGAGAGTCTACTCCATTAAAGGTGAACTGGTGAAACAAGCACAGCCCTGCCATGCATCACAAAGTGCCCACTTTGTGCTACCAGCAGGTTGCTACTTCATCGTAACACCACAATGGGCACAAAAAATTGTAGTGCAATAACGTGTATCAACAAGACAACAATTTATTTTTAACGAAAATCTAACAATAAAACATCTAAAAAATGAAAAAATTAGCATTATTAGCGATTATGCTCATTGCGAGCATCAGTGGAGTGAGTGCACAAGACACGCCACCAGCAGGCACCCCCGTGATTAAACTCACAACCAAGCCCGGTAGCACCATTGCCGTGACAATGAGAGTGTATGACCCCAACATGTTTGTGTGGATTGAAACCACATCGGGCTCATTCAGGAAAGAGCTCATCAGTGCCGACTATGACAACCCTTCCAATTTCAACATCGATTGCCCTGGCAACACGGTGAATCTATATAGCCACGTTGCCGACTTCAGTTGTAGCAACAATAAAGATGCTATCACGGCAATTGATGCCAGCAACAACCCCGACTTGGGCACACTCTATTGCCACGTCAATGCCATTGAAACCCTCAAAGTGACTGGTTGCCCCTATCTCATCGACTTGAGTTGTGGCAAAAACAAATTAAAAGAGCTTGACCTCACTGGCATCAACTATCTGCAATATCTGTTTTGCTATGAAAATCAACTCGACAAGCTCGACATCTCGCACTGCAAGCTCATTCAGGAGCTTGAATGTAGCTCCAATCGACTTGAAGTTCTCGACCTCTCTCACATGAGCAAAGCCACCACCATCATGTGTCAAGACAATCAAATTAAAGAACTCAACCTGTTGAGTTGCAAAAAGCTACAAGAGTTTAGCTGCGCCAAAAATCAAATCAAGACACTCAATCTCGACTCATGCGTGAGTCTGCAAGGTTTTTCTTGTGGCTCCAACCTACTCACCACACTCGATGTGTCGCAATGCACCAATCTTAACCGCTTGTTTTGCTCGGTAAATCCCAATCTCAGCGAGATAAAACTTGCACCCAATCAATTGCAACAGTTCTCAGCCATGGAGTGTGGCCTGCAAGAGATGACTCTTGCCAACATGCCCAACCTCACCAAGGCCATGTTCAGCAAAAACCCAATGAAGGCTTTCACGCTTGAAAATTGTGACAAACTCAACAATTTAGTTCTCGACCAATGCCAAATTTCGGTGTGTGACTTGAATGAAGCCATCAAAAACCTGCCCATCACAACCGGTGGAACTCTTAAAATTGCAGGCAATCCCGATGTTGAAACAGCCAAAACTGCCGATGCACAACAACGCGGGTGGACTGTTGATGTGCAAGGCGATGGCAGTGGTTGCAGTGCGGGCATCAAGGCCATGAACGAGCAAGAAATCGTGAGCACCTATCGCTCAACCATCGAGGTGATGACCCCACGGGCATCGCAAGTTGCAGTGTATGACATGGCTGGTCGCATGGTAGCCAATATCACAACCTCTGCCCACACGCCTATTGCGATTCCCGTTGAGAATCGCAAACCCTATGTGGTTGCAATCGACCAAAACACCCACAAAGTTTTTGTGAAATAAAGCAAGTCAACGATAGCATCAATGAGTGAGTGTAAAAAAAACTCCGGCTTTCATCAGCACTCACTCTTTGATAGTTTCATCGTCACACAGCCAAAGACATATTGGCAACAAATAGCAAGATATAGAACAACCACACATTATTAACACATAAAAAAGAAGAAAATCAATTTTAATATTTTGAATTTCTTAATTAATTTTGCGACTAATCTCCCCAATAAATCCTATTATCTTATAATTATACATTAAAACAAACTCAAGGTATGAAAAAACAATTACTAAAAATGGCACTCATTGCAGTGCTCAGTTGCTTGTCGTTGCAAGTGTTGGCTCAAGACAAGACTCCAGTGATTACTATTGAAACAGCACTGACCAAGAATAGCAGTGCAAGCATTGCCCTGATTGGCGTAACAACAAATCTTGAAATTGACTATGGCAACGGCACTATCACCCCAATCAAAGTATCGGACGAGGTGCCCACCGAGCTTGCCGAGGTGAAAAAATTCAACTTCAATGCCACAGCCGACAATCCGGTAATCAAGATTTATGGCGAAGGGGTGAAACTCCTCTATTTCAAATATCCCTGCAAAATAAAAGCGATTGACCTGAGCAATGCCAAAGATTTGGAGGTGCTCGACATCGACAATGCCAACTTCACCGATTTGAAGCTCGACGTGTCGCATTGCCCCAAGCTCAACACGCTCATGGTGTATGGCAACATGGGGCTCAAGAGTCTTGACCTGTCAAAAAATCCACTGCTCAAGAATGTGCAAGTGCAATATACCAAGATTGAAGACCTCGACCTCTCACACCTCACTCAACTCGAAACCATGTATGCATTCAACTCAAGCGTGAAAGCTCTTGACGTGTCAAACAGCCCCAACATAAAAGAACTTGTCGCCTATGAAACACCTCAACTGGGTCTTGTGAACGTGGCAGGTTGCTCTAAGCTCGAAAAATTGTGGGCTCACACCGCAGCAATTTCAACACTCACCCTCAACGGAAACAATGGCTTGACCGATGTTCAAATTGAGAGCAACCCCAACCTTGGCCATGCCGACTTTGCACAAGCCCCCAACATGCAAACTCTCTTGGCTGGCCAATGTGCATTTAAATCGATTGACCTAAGCAATTGCAGTAAACTTGACACTGTTGAACTTTTTGGCAACAACTTGAGCCATCTTAAAATTGCACAAGGCTCCGTTTTGGGCAAGTTCTTCATCTTTGGCAATCAACTTTCGGCTTGCACGCTCGATTCGATATACACGGCACTGGGCAAAGCTCCTCGTGTGGGCACCTACATTGTGGCACGAGCTGGCGACAACAGCAATCCCGACCTTGAAAAATCAAAGACCCAAATTGCTACCGGCAAGGGCTATAAAGTGATTGATGGCTTGAGTAACGAAGAGATAACAGGCGACGGAAGCGGTTGCACCCAAGGTGCAGTTGAGAACATTGTGGGCGATGGTTTTGTGACTCTATCACCCACCCCCTCTCCCGGCATTGTACACATTGATAGCAAAACACTCGAAGTGGCCAATATCACAATTTACAACATGAATGGCCAACAAGTTGCTCAATTTGAGAATCCCGGCAAGAGCATAGACCTCTCATTCCTCACCAATGCCCGCTATATTGCATTGGTCAAGCTCAGCAATGGCAAATATTACACTGCCTCAATTTTATTGAACAAATGAAACATTTAAAAAAATTGCACATCTTGCCCACTTGGGTAGCCAGCAGTTTACTGCTCATGGGCATTGTGGGAGGCTCTTGCAACTCCAACGAACCACCACAACCCATAACACCCCCGCAACCCAAGCCCGACACCACAAAGGTGGACACAGTGGAGCAAAAAGTTGTGATTCCACAATTCTTCATGCCAGTGATGCAGTTTAATCAAAAATTAAACCCCGACTCTCTGGCCAAGTGGCAAAAAGCTACAGGAGCCGTGCTTGCAAGCAAGACCGAAACTTCCTATACCTATACTATGCCTCAAAGTCGTTTTAAAACGGTGACCTATCTGCTGGATAATGAAGGAATTTATCGCGAAGCGGCCATCACTGTGCGCGACCACAACGTGATTAAAGAAGACTCTTTGCTCAACTATCTTAAAAGCCAAGGCGACACTGCCGAATATTTAGGTTTGTGGTATAGCAAAACCAACGATAACCTGAATATCGACCTTTATGAGGATAAGGAGATGCAGGACATCAGGGTATATGAAAGTGAACGCAACCCACAGTGCATTGTGCCTTTTGTAGATTTTGGCAGCGACATTTCACGCAGTCAGCTCAAAAAGCAAATGAGCGACAAGGGCTACACTTTCGACCCCAATCAGGGCAATAGCTATAACCTATACTTCAATACAGGAAATAAACATTTCCCGCGATTTGTGATTCAATTTGACAAGCAAACCGAAAGTCCTCGCTACTTGATGCTATACACTGCCAATAAATATGTGTATCGCAGTCCGCAAATTGGGGAGTATTTTCTCAATCATGGCTACACCAAGCATAATGCTTGGCGACGCTACACTCCTGTATTTATCAATGAACAGGGAATCAAGGTTTCGGTGAAGATTCCATCATTGGATTCTCCCGAAATTGGAGGAATCTTGTTTGAAAACACAGCACCCATTCAAGCAACAATTACCAGCATAAGCTTCCCATGGTTTGAATTTGGTAAAACTCCCGAAGAAGTTATAGCCTATGAAAATCAACAAGGTCGTAAAACCCAGTGGTTTACCGACTTGTTGAATGCCCAGACCAACGACCCGTTCTTCCTTGTGCATGCCTATAACTTCTCAAAAGAAACGGGGCTTTCAACCTCGGTCACCACCATAGTTTCACAACAAGGCATTGTAGAGAGTAAACAGTTTATTGCCCTCATGAAGGCTGCAGGCTTTGACTATGACGGAGTTCAAGCCTCTGGTCGTCACACCTATTGGCACAAGACTCAAAATGTAGTAGCTATCGTAGATCCCAAGACTCGTCGTCCTACTATTACCTACAAACCCAAGCCCAACTCCTCGGCACCCAAACGTCGTTGACATAAAGCGAGAACTCAATTCTGGCAACTTGCACAAAGATGGTATTACACAATCGTGATACCATCTTTTTTTCAATAATAATGTGTAACTTTGGAGTAAAATTTGGGTTAAACACACATTTTTCACTTGAGCAATGAATATTGAAAAAGTAAAGCAACAATTAAATGACGTTGATTATTTGGGCAACACACTGGGCATCGTCTATCACTCAACGCCCGACCCTCACACTTGCGAGGCAACCCTCAAGGTGACTGCCGCTGTGGGACAGCCTTTGGGATTCTTGAACGGTGGCACATCGCTTGCCATGGCCGAGAATCTTGCAGGGGTGGGAAGTGCCAGCCTGTGCCAGCAAGGGCAATTTCCCATGGGCACCAATGTCACTGCTCATCATCTCACAGCCGTGCCTGTGGGTGAAACCGTGAAAGCAGTGGCACGCATCTTGCATCAAGGGCGCACCTTGCACGTGTGGAACGTGGACATCTTGAATGAAAAAGGCGAAATTGCCTCGACTGCACGAGTAACCAATTATATCATAAGCCCCGGAGTAGAGAAATGACCTGCTTTGCCCTATATCGACTCCCCGACCAAGAGACGGCTACACGCATCACCTCATCGAAAAGCCCTATCTTGATGCAATCGTGCAACAAGCTCAATGGCCAACAAGGCTTTGTGGTGGCACCTTTCACCCCCAGCCCTCATACGCCCATTTTGCTTATCGAAGCCGAGAGTGTCGAAACATTCACTCCCTCACAACCCACAACTCTCCCCATTGGCATTGCAAAAGAGCGTGACAACCGTGAGGAATATGCATGCCATTTCAACCTCTATCATGAGCAAATCGCCATAGGGCACTTTGAAAAAATTGTGTTGGCTCGCGGTTGCCGTGTAGAGATGCACGAGCAACCCCATGTTGAGGATTTGTTTAACAGGGCTTGCAGGCTTTATCCCCACATGTTTGTGGCACTTGTTCACACTCCGGAGTGTGGCACGTGGCTCACAGCCACGCCCGAAGTGCTGTTGCAAGGCCATGGCAAGCAATGGAGCACAGCCGCCCTTGCCGGAACCATGCCTTGCCAAGAGAGCAACACACCCCGGTGGAGCAACAAAAACATAGCAGAGCAACAACTGGTGACAACCTATATTGCTCAATGCCTGCACAATTGGGGCACCCACATCGAGCAAAATGGCCCTCACACCGTGCAAGCCGGTGCCCTGTTGCACTTGAAAACCACATTCAACTTCACGCTCAACGATGCCCAGCTTGTGGGCAATCTGCTCGATGAGCTATACCCCACTCCTGCCGTGTGTGGCACACCCAAGGAAGCTACACGAGAGTTTATCATGGCCCATGAGGGTGCTGCACGGCAATATTATAGCGGTTTCATGGGACCTCTCTCTCTAAGCGACCACACCCACCTCTATGTGTCGTTGCGCTGCATGAAAATAGAGCAAAATCGTTGCCTGCTCTATGCCGGAGGGGGGCTCTTGCCCAATAGCAACGAGCAAGAGGAGTGGAATGAAACCCAAGCCAAAATGGAGACCATGCTCAAGTTGCTTAAAACAACAGACTAAAAGCCAAACACTCATGTACTGCAACAAAGAAAACGTAAACATACTCACAGCCTTGCTCGTGAAACATGGCATCAAACATGCCGTGGTGTGCCCTGGCTCGCGCAACGCGCCCATCATCAACAACCTCAATGAGTGCCACGACATTGCTTGCTATCCTGTGACCGATGAGCGCAGTGCCGGTTTCATGGCTTTAGGCCTTGCCCAAGCCACAGGTAGAGCGGTTGCTGTGTGCGTGACTTCGGGCACTGCCTTGCTCAATGTGGCTCCTGCCGCAGCCGAGGCCACCTATCAGCACAACGGCATTGTTGTGATCTCGGCCGACCGGCCTGAAGCATGGATTGACCAACTCGACGGCCAAACCATGAGGCAACCACAAGCCCTGCACAATTGCGTGGCCAAAAGCGTGACACTGCCCCAGCCCGGCAATGAAGAAGAACGCTGGCATTGCAACCGACTGGTGAACGAAGCCCTCATCGAGTGCAACAAACGCAACAGGGCAAGCGTGCACATCAATGTGCCCATTGGCGAGCCATTATTTGATTTCACTACTGCACAATTGCCCGATGAGCGAAAAATTGACTTTGCTGAAGCCGAAACAGGCAATACGGCCTTGTTGCAAGCCGATTTCACACAGGCTCAAAGACCCATGATTGTATTGGGGCAATCGACCGCAAACTCAACGATTGCAGAAGCAATAGAAATGTTACAAAAAAGAGCTGTGATAGTGGGTGAACCCATCGCAGCAGTAAACACGACCGCACATGCCGAAGAAATCCTCTATGCCTGCAAAAATCATGATGACCTCATGCCCGATTTTGTGCTCTATGTGGGCGATGCCATCGTGAGCAAGCGATTAAAGCAATTTTTGCGCAAGAGCCAAGCCCTCGTGTGGAAAGTGGGACTCGACAGCATGGTTCACGACACCTTCATGCACTTGAGGGGCATAGTAGAGGGAGAACCCGGCCACATTTTACACAACATGGCACAGCTCATGCAAAATAGCCCCCTCCCCCCCGGCTCAACTGCCTACATTGAATTGTGGCAACAAGCCAACAGAGGCGTGACGGAGCACATTCACGCCCACAAGCCTGCCTATTCGCAACTCATGGCCGTACGGGAATTGGAACTGCTGTTGCAAGAAGCCACTCAACATGGCACATGGCATGTGCACTATGCCAACAGCACCTCCATTCGCCTTGCCTGCCTCTATGCCCAAGGGCACCACTATGTGTGGTGCAATCGTGGCATCAATGGCATTGAAGGCTCGGTATCGACAGCTGCCGGTTTCTCGATAGCAAGCGAGTGCAACACCTTGCTCGTGACTGGCGACTTGAGCTTCTTTTATGACCAAAATGCCCTGTGGAACCAAAACTTGCAAGGCAACCTGCGCATTGTGTTGCTCAACAATGGCGGCGGAGGCATTTTCAGGCAACTCAAAGGGCTTGAAAACGGCCCACTGCGCAACAACTTGGTTGCAGCCAGCCACAACACCCACGCCCAAGGCATTTGCGAGCAAAATCATGTGGCCTACCGCACTGCCCACAATGAGCAAGAACTAAGGCAAGGCGTGCAATGGCTCTTGACACCCACGAGCCACCAGCCCATGTTGCTTGAGGTGTTGACCGAGGCAAGCCATGACGAAACAGCTTATAAGAATTTTTATTACACACTTTATAACACAATCAATCAATGACAACAAGAGAATGGATAAACATTGAGGGTTTCGATTTCAAGGAAATCCTGTTTGAAGAATATGAGGGTATCGCCAAAATCACCATCAACCGTCCACGCTATCGCAACGCTTTCACCCCTCGCACTACATGGGAGATGAGCCAAGCCTTTGCCTATTGCCGTGAAGCTTCACGCATTGGGGTGGTGTTGCTCACCGGTGCTGGCGACAAGGCATTTTGCAGCGGTGGCGACATGAATGTGAAGGGCCGTGGTGGCTATGTGGGCGAAGATGGAGTGCCTCGCCTGAATGTGCTCGACGTGCAAAAACAAATACGCTCACTGCCCAAACCCGTGATTGCAATGGTCAATGGCTATGCCATTGGTGGTGGTCATGTGCTGCATGTGGTGTGCGACCTCACCATTGCCAGCGAAAACGCTATTTTTGGTCAAACCGGCCCCAAGGTAGGCTCATTTGACGCAGGGTTTGGCTCCTCTTATTTGGCTCGATGTGTGGGACAGAAAAAAGCACGCGAAATTTGGTTCTTGTGCCGTCAATACACTGCCCTCGAAGCCGAAAAAATGGGCATGGTGAATGCCGTGGTTCCTTTTGAAAAACTCGAAGACACCTGTGTGGAGTGGGCACAAACCATGATGGAACGTTCGCCACTGGCATTGCGCATGATTAAGGCAGGGCTCAACGCCGAACTCGACGGCCAGGCCGGCATTCAAGAACTGGCTGGCGATGCCACCATGCTCTACTACTTCCTCGACGAGGCACAAGAAGGCGGCAAGGCATTTTTGGAAAAACGCAAACCCGATTTCCAGAAATATCCCAAACTGCCATAAACAATACTTCTACCAACGGCACAAATTTATTTGTTAGCCCACGTTTTATGATTATGGAGAAAATTTGGTTTGACATTGAGGCTCGCACTTTGCATTTCAAGCAACCTGCCGGCACATCGCGAGGAGTGTATCACACTCGGCTCACGTGGCTGGTAACGGCACATGACCTCCACGGCAACAGTGGCACTGGCGAGTGTGCTCCCCTGCCCCAGTTGAGTTGTGATGACCTGCCCAACTATGAGGAAAAACTGCGTGACGTGTGTCGTAACATTGAACAAAATGCACACATCGACCTTGAAGCCTTGCGCAACTATCCCTCCATGCAATTTGGCATTGAAGTGGCAATGCAAAGGCTGGCAAAAGCTGGTGGAGCACTATTTGACACCCCTTTTTCACGAGGCAAAGAGGGCATTTCCATCAACGGACTGGTGTGGATGGGCAACTATGACGAAATGCTTGAACGACTGCAACAAAAGTTGGAGCAAGGCTTCAGATGCGTGAAACTCAAAATAGGTGCCATCAACTTTGAGCATGAGCTCAACTTGATTAAGCACCTGCGCAATCACTTCGACAGCAAGCAGGTGGAACTGCGGGTTGATGCCAATGGCGGTTTTGCCCCCCATGAGGCTCTGCAACGTCTCACCCAACTGGCTCAACACGACATTCACTCAATTGAACAGCCCATCATGGCAAGACAATGGCAAGAAATGGCACGCTTGTGCAAGCAATCGCCACTGCCCATTGCCCTCGACGAGGAGCTTATAGGCATCAACTCCACAGCAGGCAAAGTGGCATTGCTCGACACCATCAAGCCACAATACATCATTCTCAAGCCTTCGCTTCATGGAGGCATAGCCGGCACATGCGAGTGGGTGAAACTGGCCAAGGAGCGTGGTGTGGGCAGTTGGATTACCAGTGCACTTGAGAGCAATGTGGGGCTTTGCGCCATTGCCGAGCTTGCTGCCCACCTCTATGGTCCACACATTGCCATGCCACAAGGACTGGGCACGGGAATGTTGTTTACCGATAATATCGACATGCCACTCACCATTAAAAAAGACTGCTTGTGGATTACCAAGAATTCTTGAAACAGTGGCACAACGACGATGAGCACATCATGGTGCACACCAGCGGTTCAACAGGCAAGCCCAAACTCCTGCAAGTAGAAAAAAGGCGCATGCTGGAGAGCGCGCGCATCACTTGCGACTTTTTAGGGTTGCAAGCCGGCAACACTGCCCTACTGTGCATGCCTCTCGACTACATTGCCGGCAAAATGATGGTGGTGCGCGCCCTTGAGCGTGGGCTGAAGCTCATTGTGGTGCCCCCCAGCAGCCACCCCATGCAATCGCTGATGGGACAAAACGTGCCTCTTGATTTTGTCGCCATGGTGCCCTTGCAAGTGAAAAACACCCTGCAAGTAGCACAAGAACACGACCTGTTGCAAAGCACACGCCACCTGATAATTGGCGGTGGTGGCATTGATGCCGAGTTGGCCCGGCAACTCCTGCATTTTCCCCATGCGGTGTGGAGCACCTATGGCATGACCGAAACACTCTCCCACATTGCCCTGCGACGGCTCAACGGCCCCAATGCCAGCGAGTGGTACACCCCCTTCGATGGCGTTGCGCTCACAGCCGATGAGCGAGGTTGCCTTGTGATTGACGCCCCTGCCGTGTGTGCTCAAAGGCTCGTGACCAACGACCGAGTGGAGTTTGCCCCCAATGGTCGCCAATTTCGCATCATGGGGCGCATCGACAACGTGATAAACAGCGGTGGCATCAAATTGCAAATCGAAGAGATTGAAAATAAGTTGAAAAAACACTTGAAAACGCCTTTTGCCATCAGCAAACGGCAAGATGCACAATTTGGCGAAATTGTGGTGCTACTCACCGAGGAAAAAGACCTTGAAGCAGTGAAAAACCTGTGCAGCAATGCGCTCACCAACAAATATGAACGGCCGCGCCTCGTTGTGCACATCGACCACCTCCCCCTCACAGCCACCGGCAAACCCGCCCGCCAAGCCCTCAACCACCTCGCGACCCTTACAAAAGAAAAAGTTTAAACCCAAATCGGTCGTTAGAAAATGACAAGAAGTTTTTTCTAATGACCGATTTGGGTTTACAACGAGATTGCTGTGGAGGTAATCGTTATTTGATGATTTTGTGGGTGGTGCCATCACTCATGTGCACAATGTTGACACCCTCACAAGGAGCATTCAACTTGTGGCCACACAAGTCGTAATATGCCACTGGCACTGCATCGGCAGTTTTTACATTCTCGACAGCTGTGGCAACCAATTTCACGGGGCGAATGGGAAGCCCCATGAAACGCTCATCATAACTATCGTTTTGGTCTACATAGCCATCGTCGAAGTAGACACTGGCGGCTTTCGAGGCTTTATCGGTAGATGATGTTGAAGACCAATATCCGCCATAGGACTGCACAAGGCTCACTTGCTTTTTCTCATCGTAGTAGCCGGCTGCAGGCATGAAAATGGTTTTGCCGTTGGGACCTTTCACCGAATAGCCATTGAGGTCGGAGCCACTGCCCTGCACCCAAGTCCACTTGCACAGGGAGCGCAACTCGTCAAGCTGTTGCTTGGTGGGAGTGCCCCAGCTGGTTCCCCAATGCTTGGTTGCTGCATCAAACTCGGTGCCTTGCAAGCCATTCTCGCTATATTTGCTACCACCCTTCAAGTAGTCGCGCAAGGGGTCGGCATCGGTGCCAGCACTTGTGGCATCGGAGAAATTGGCACCTAAGTGCTTTAGATAATTGTTCCAGCTAAACTCCCACGCCTCTTCATCGGTGTGGCCATTCACATCGCCCCATGCAAAGTAGATGCCAGTATCGGTGGCTTTATCGGTGCCGATGTTGGTCGTGGCCCAACATGTGCCACTGGGCAAGCCCAAGTCTACTGCTTCGTGATTTTGTGCCTTCATTGTGAATGCACAACCAAGAAGGCCTGCCAAGGCCAAAAAAGTAAATTTGTTCATTGGTAATTGTTTGAAATTTTATAGATGAATATTCAGTATTTATTTCACAAATATACTCAAAATTTTGCAAATTTCCTCAACGATAAACGTCTAATTGTGTGAGACTTTAAATAGTTCACCTCTCACTGGCTGGCGAGAGGTGAACACGGGTAAACCTTATGGGATTGGGCAATAGTGCTTATTGCTCGGCAAGGAATTTCTCAACATCAAGGGCAGCACGACTACCAGCACCTGCCGCAATCACGGCTTGGCGATAGCGAGGATCGGCCACATCGCCAGCGGCAAACACGCCCTCTACGCTCGTTTGAGTAGTGGGACCTGCCAATTTAATGTAGCCCAACTCGTCGAGTTCAACCTGCCCTTCAAGGAACTCAGTATTGGGGTTGTGCCCAATGGCCAAGAAGAAGCCGTCGATAGCAATGTCGAGCATTTCTTCTTTGTCGGTACCTTTAAACTTCACCAAGTGGGCACCTTCTACACCACCGTCGCCAAAAAGGCCCACAGTGTTGGTGTTGTAGAGAATTTCGATGTTTTCTTTCTCCTCTACTCTCTTTTGCATCGCTGCCGAAGCGCGCAAGAATGGCTTGCGCACAATCATGTAGACCTTGCGAGCCATGTTGCTCAAGTAGTGGGCTTCCTCGCAAGCAGTGTCGCCACCGCCCACAACAGCCACCACCTTTTTGCGATAGAAGAAACCATCGCAGGTGGCACAGGCCGAAACGCCCAGACCCGAATATTTCTTTTCGTCGTCGAGTCCTAAATACTTGGCCGAAGCGCCGGTAGCAATAATCACGGTCTCGGCCTCGATTTGGGTTTCAGCATCGATAGTAGCGACAAATGGACGCTTGGAGAGGTCGATTTTCGACACAATACCATTGCGCAAGTCACCGCCCACATTGATTGCCTGCTGGCGCATATTCTCCATGAGCTGGGTGCCTTCAATGCCATTGGGGAAGGCTGGGTAGTTTTCGATGGTGGTAGTTTGAGTGAGCTGTCCGCCTGGTTGAATACCGGCATAGAGCACTGCATTCACATTGGCACGGGCACAATAGATAGCTGCTGTGTAGCCAGCAGGACCCGAACCGATAATTAAACATTTAACGTGTTCCATAGTTCATGTGTTGTTTTTTTATCGCAAGTCAACCACCTCGCTACCTGCAGGCACCAGCGATTTTTGGAACTTGAAAGTAGAGGCAGGATAATTGGCATGCGTTTTATAGTTAGTAATTTTCAATGTAGTCGAACCTTTGGCAGTTGTGTAAATTGCCTTTGAGAGTTGATAGCCCCCCTTGGTGATATAGAGCGTGATGCTCTTCACATTGCTTTTGCGCTTGGGAGTGAGTTTGAGCAAATAAAAAGCCGAGGTCCTGGTGGCACTCATGTTGTAGGCCGCCTTAATCGACTGCGCTGCTGCCAGCGGATTGACCATGACAAGCTCTTGAGGCGATGGCGAAGTCACATTCACCTCACCTGTGGCCTTGGAATAGGTCCACTGCGTTTTACCATCATACCACGCCTTGAGGTCGTTGGCAAGCACGCGAAACTTTGAGCCATTCATCACAATCGTGCCTTTGGAGCTTCCCATCGAGTAGCCAGCACTCACCACCCCTGCAGCTTTGAAAGTTGAAAGGGTCTTGCTGAAAATAGCAGTTGCCGTTTGTGCCTGCATGGTGAACGTGGCAAGCAATAGCAACATGATTGAGAGTATTTTTTTCATTGTCGTTGCGAGTTTAAGAATTAAACAAAGTTTGGTCAATGTCCATAGGGGTTAATAGCACCTTGCGTGGCTTGCCCCCAGTTGAGGGACCCACTATGCCAGCGGCTTCGAGCTGATCCATGATGCGCCCTGCACGGTTGTAGCCAATAGAGTAGCGACGCTGCACACTTGAGGTTGAAGCCATGTCGGCCTGCACCACCCACTTTGCCACTTCCTCAAACAGCGGGTCACGGTCGTTGAGATTGGCACCTGTGCCACCGGCGCCATCATTGCCACCCTCGTTGGGAGCGACATATTCGGGCAACTCATAGGGCTCTTCGTGGTTCACATCAATGTCGTTGTCTTCTTGTTCCTTGATATAGTCGCAAATGCGCACAATTTCGGGCGTGTCGATAAATGGGCATTGCAAGCGTGTGATTTCGCCATCGACCGAGAAGAGCATGTCGCCACGGCCAATGAGATGCTGAGCACCCGAGCGGTCGAGAATGATGCGACTATCGGTCATTTGCGACACGGCAAACGCAACACGGCCCGGGAAGTTACCCTTAATCAAACCTGTGATTACGTTGGCCGAGGGTCGCTGAGTGGCAATAATCATGTGAATGCCCACTGCACGCGCCTTTTGAGCAATGCGCACAATGGGAGTTTCAACTTCCTTGCCTGCGGTCATAATCATGTCGCTAAACTCGTCGATAATGCACACGATATAGGGCATGAAGCTATAACGCTTGTGCCCATCGGCATCGAGCACGTTGCGCAATTCACGTCGCCACAAGGCATTGTAGTCTTCAACCTTGCGCACCTTGCAATCTTCGAGCACTTTATATCGATTTTCCATTTCTTGCACAAGGCAGTTGAGAGTTTTCACTACCTTTTCGGTATCGGTGATAATGCAACGTTCCTCACCTGGCACACGTGCAAAATAATATTTTTCGAGGTCGGCATAGATGCTAAACTCCACGCGCTTGGGGTCGACCAAGATAAACTTCAACTCCGAGGGCCCTTTGGAATAGAGCAATGAAGTGATAATCGTGTTCAGTCCCACCGATTTACCCTTACCGGTTGCACCAGCTACCAGCAAGTGGGGCATCTTGGCCAAATCGGCTACAAACACCTCGTTTGACACTGTGCAACCCAGTGCCATGGGCAACTTGGCGCGAGTTTCGGTATATTTTTTTGAACTTAGCACTTGGCGTATGGGCACGATTTGCGGATCGCGGTTGGGCACCTCAATGCCAATGGTGCCACGGCCTGGCATGGGGGCAATGATGCGAATGCCCAATGCGGCAAGACTCAAGGCAATGTCGTCTTCAAGGCCTCTGATTTTGGAGATGCGCACACCATCTTCGGGGATAATCTCAAAAAGCGTGACCGTGGGGCCCACATGCACTTCTATCTTCTTGATTTGAATGCCATAGTTGTTGAGTGTCTCGGTAATGCGTTTTTTGTTGGCTTCCTGCTCCTCAACATCTACACTATCGGTTTTCATCTTTCCATCGGCAAGCAATTCGAGAGGAGGAAATTGATAGTGAATAAATTCTCCCGTGGGGTCGTTATAGGTGATAGCGCCTGTACCCTTGTCAAAAAGGCGCATTTGGGCTGGGTCGCCTGCCACTGCAGTATCGGTGCGGCCTCCAACTGTTGCCTTAGGGGCACGGCGAGGAGCACGCACCTGCTGGCGAGGGGTGGCGAGGGTTGGTGCTACTGCTGGTGCTGAGGTTGCAGGGACAACAGTGGCTTGTTGCTGCTCACGTTGCACCTTGTCGTCACCTCCCAAAAAGCGGGAAGTCGACACCTCTGAATTCTCGTTTTCGTCGGCTTCATCACCATTAAACTTGCGACGAGCAGGAATTTTTCCTTTTATATTGAGATAAATCGACACAATAGTCTTGTAGCACAACAGAATCCATATCAATCCCACAACAAAATTGACTGCTATCATGCCATAAATGCCCAACAAGCCCATCAACGTTTCATTGATTGTGCGACCCAAGTTGCCTCCAAGAGGAAAACTCACAGGATTCCACTGCAAGGAGCAAGCACTCACAATCAATGAGAATGTGAAAAGACTAAAGAGGCAAATGAGAGTGTAGGAGAAAAAATAGGTTTTGCGCCCACGTTTAAAAAACCTGAGTCCAAGAGTCAAGCTCCACAACACAAGCACAAATGCTACAACCCCAAAACCATCGCGCACAAAAAACTCAGAAACCAAAGCCCCCAAAGCTCCAACAGCGTTGTGAATGCGACTGGGCTCATGGGCATTTTCCATTGCCGTGTAATACATCACACGATTTTGATCGACATCGCCCGCCCCCAGCAAAAACGAAATAAAAGCAATAGCAAGATAAAGTCCTGTGAGCATGAAAATCACGCCAATGGCCAGACGCGTGCGACCATTGCGAAAGAAATTAACAAATCGCTGCATCTTGGTGAGCTTCTCCTCGGCAAGTTTTTTCTTTTCGGCCTCGCGTTGCCTGTAGGCCTCACTCTCCTTCACACTGGAAATATCGGGATTAAATGTAGTATCTGTTGTCACTTTGTCTCCTTTCTGTTTATTTTTGAGATTATAAAGTTTATCATTTCTTTGTTTAATCACAATTCTGAACTATTCCTTTACCCAAAAACCCTTGGTAAAGAGAACCAACACGGTGAACAACTCAAGCCTGCCCACCATCATTTCAAATGCTAAGAGCCACTTGGCAAAATCGGGAATGAGGGCAAACGCGCTGTTTTCGCCAGTCAAACCATAGCCAAAACCAACGTTGCCCATTGCCGACATAGAAGAAAATAGCGAGTCGAAAATGGGGAGACCCATCATTGAGAGCATTACTGCCACCAAAACAACAATGAGCACATAAATCGACAAAAAAGCTATCACTTTGGCTACAATTTCGTGAGGAATTGCCCTGCCATCAACACGCACCGAGGTCACTGCATTGAGGTGCAACACACGATAAAACTCATTGCGCGTGTTTTTGAGCATCACGATGAGTCGGTCGACCTTGGCTCCACCAGCCGTTGAACCTGCCATGCCACCAAAAAACATGACTATCATGAGCAAAAACGAGATAAACTCACCCGACTTCTCATAGCTATAGGTTGAAAAGCCGGTAGAGGTGATTGCCGACACCGTGTCGAAGGCAGCAAACAGCACTCGCTCGCTGCGATCGTCGAGAAAGCCCTCGGCCATCATGCGCACAACAATGATGAGCGTCACTCCCAAGGTGATGCCTGCATACCAGCGAAAAGTGTCGCTTGCCCACAGCACTTTGGGACCTTGCTTCGAGGCCTTAAACATCAATGCAAAGTTCACTCCACACAAGAACATGAACAGCATTATCACCGTGTCGCTATAGGCATCGTGCCAATAGCCCAACCCCATGGTTTTTGATGAGAAACCACCCGTGGAGACGGTGGCCATGGTGTGACACAACGAGTCAAACCACCCCATGGGCCCCAGCGTAAGCAGAGCCCACAGCACCAAAGTGATGCCAATGTAGAGCGACCACAAATATTTGGCTGTTTGGCTCACACGTGGTCGCATGCGCTCGTGGGTGATGCCAGTGACCTCGGCATTAAACATGGCAATGCCTCCCTTGTGGTTGAGCATGGGCAACACTGCCAATGTGAACAGAATGATTCCCATGCCACCAATCCACTGAATGAGCGATCGCCACAGCAAAATGCCATGTGGGACACGGTCGACATCGGTGATGACTGTGGCTCCCGTGGTGGTGAACCCCGACATGGTTTCAAAAAAAGCATCGGAGGGTTGTGGCAGTGTGCCCGAAAATAGAAAAGGCAACATGCCAAACGCCGAGAAGAAAATCCACACTGTGGCAGTGAGCAACAAGCCCTCGCGCCTGCGCAACTGCATAGAGCCAGGTTGCAGGCACATGAGTGCAAGCCCCACAGCAATGGTGATGCCTGCAGAGTAGAGAAACGACATAGAGGAGATGCTCTCGCCATAGCCCCACGACACACAGGCCGGAATCAACATGAATAGTGCCTCGATCGAAAGCAACCAGCCCATGACTCTAAGCACAATGGGAAAATTTATGCTCTGTGAAAACTGACGTATCATTTAGTAACCAAAAAACTTTTCAACCTTATGAAATGCTCCCGATAGGCAGAAGGTGACCACATGGTCGCCCGGCTGCAATTGTGTGTCGCCATTCACCAGCATGCCCTCGCCATCGCGCACAAGTCCTGCTATGGTCATGTCGTGGGGCAAGCGCAAGTCTTTCACTGCATGGTTGCACACCTTGCTCCCCTCCTTCACTATGAGCTCGGCCACTTCGGCATCGGCAAGAGCCAAGCAACGGGCATTGTTGACATCGCTATCGAGCAAAATTTGAAAAATGCGACTCGAAGCCAGCAACTTCTTGTTGATAATGGAACCAATGTTAAGGCTCTCGGCCTCGTTGATAAACTGCAAGCTCTCGACCTCGGCAATGGTTTTGCGCACCCCATGTTCCTTGGCCATCATGCAACTCAAAATGTTGGTCTCGCTACGGTCGCTCAGGGCCGCAAACACGTCGGTATCTTCGATGCCCTCTTCTTCGAGAATTTCATAGTCGGTGGCATCGCCATGCACAATTTTGCAATAGGGCAACACATCGGCAAGACTCTGGCAACGGGCATAATCGGGTTCAATGATTTTAATTTTAACAGTTTCTCCCAACGTGCGCCCTATTTGCTCGGCAATGAGGCTACCGCCCATGATCATCAAGTTTTCAATCTTGAATTGCACCTTGCCACACACCTCTATCACCTTGTCGACATGGTCGTGGGTTGTGGCAATATACACAATGTCGTGGGCATGGATAATGTCATCGCCTCCAGGGATAATGGTCTCGCGATTGCGCTTAATGGCCGACACGTGCATATAGTGGTTGATATTGCCAATTTCACGCAATCGGTTACCCACGATTTTGGCATTGTCGCGCAACTTCACGGCAGCCACAATGAGCTCGCCATCAAAGAGTTCAAACCAGTGGCGTGCCCAAGTGTGCTTGAGCGCACGCCCTATTTCTTTGGCTGCCAAATATTCGGGATAAATGAGGTCGTCGACCCCAAAATTATCGAAATAGGCATCATGCTCCTTTTTCAGGAATTCAAAGTTATCGATGCGGGCCACCGTTTTTTTGGCGCCCATGGATTTTGCCATCGAACACGACACCAAGTTGCGACTCTCAAAGGGAGTCACTGCAATGAAAAGATCGGCATGAGCCACATCGACTGCTTTCAACACATCAAACGACACGGCACTGCCCAAATAAGTCATGAGGTTATAGCTCTCCAAGTTGGCCAATCGCGTGTCGTCGGTGTCCAAAACAATGATGTCTTGGTCTTCGTTGCTCAACATCTTGGCCAGATGAGTGCCCACTTCGCCTGCACCGGCAATAATAGTCTTCATTTTCCTTTTAGTTTGTTATTTCTTAATCAGTTCAACCACCTTGTCCACAATCGATTGCACATCAATTCCACAGCATTGGTGCAATTGAGCCACAGTGCCTTGGTCGACAAAAGTGTCGGGCAAGCCCAAGCGGGTGACTTGAATGTGATGTCCGTGCTCACACAGCCACTCGGTCACGGCACTGCCCAATCCGCCCGTTGTGGTTCCATCTTCAACCGTCACCACATGGCGAAATTGCCCCCCTGCCACTTGCTCCAATATTTCTTCATCGATAGGTTTCAAGAAAACCATGTCGTAGTGGGTGACCTCAATGCCACGCTCACGCAATTTCACGATAGCAGTGGCCACATTGTTGCCAATGTGCCCCAAGCTCAAAATAGCTATATCGCCACCCTCGCTCAGTTTCCTGCCCTTGCCCACGGGCACCTCGTGCATTTCGTTTTGCCACTCCACCAGCACACCACTGCCACGAGGGTAGCGTATGGCAAAGGGGCCCTTGCCATCGAGTTGCGAGGTGAACATGAGATTGCGCAGCTCGTGCTCATTCATGGGGGCACTCACTGTCATGCCTGGAATGCAACGCAAATAGGCCAAGTCAAACATGCCATGATGTGTCACCCCGTCCTCGCCCACAATGCCGGCGCGGTCGATGCAAAAGGTAACGGGCAAGTGCTGAATGGCCACGTCGTGAATAATCTCGTCGTAGCCACGTTGCAAAAATGAGCTATAGATGCAACAAAATGGGTGCATGCCATCTTTGGCCAAGCCACCCGAAAACGTCACGGCATGCCCCTCGCTGATGCCCACATCAAAGGTGCGCTCGGGATATTTCTCTTGTATCATCGACACCGATGTGCCACTGGGCATGGCGGCCGTGATGGCTACCACTTTTTCATTTTTTTGTGCCAGCTCTACCAGCGTGTGGCCTGCCACATCTTGATATTTGATGGGTTTGCCCTTGATGTCGCCCTCGATGCGCTCGCCCGTGCCCTCCACAAACTTGCCCGGAGCGTGCCATGTGGTGGGGTCGGCCTCGGCAGGAGCATATCCCTTGCCTTTGCGAGTGTGCAGGTGAATGATTTTGGGGCCTGTCATGTCTTTCACGTCGCCAAAAATCTTGACCAACTTTTTCACATCGTGCCCATCAAATGGCCCGAAATAGCGTATGTTCAAGCCCTCAAAAATGTTTTGTTGCCCTGTGAGCAACGATTTAATGGCATTGTTGAAGCGCAATGCCTTGCCCTTGCCACGGTCGGAGATGATGCCATGGCGACGGCAAAATTGATAGACCTTGTAGCGCAGGGTGTTATATTTCTTGGAAGTGGTGAGGTCGGTCATGTATTCGCCAAAAGCTCCCACAGGCTCATCGATCGACATGTCGTTGTCGTTGAGCACAATGAGCAAGTTGTTGGGGTGAGAGGCCGCATTGTTGAGCCCCTCAAAGGCCAAGCCACCACTAATTGAGGCATCGCCTATCACTGCCACTACCTTGCGGTCGTCTTCGTGGACCAGTTGGGCCGCCATGGCCATGCCCAGTGCCGCCGAGATGGAGTTGCTGGCATGACCTGCAATGAAGGTGTCGTATTGGCTCTCGCAGGGATTGGGAAAACCACTCAAGCCCTGAAACTTGCGATTGAGGGAGAAACGGTCGCGACGACCTGTGAGAATCTTGTGAGCATAGGCTTGGTGGCCAACGTCCCACACCAGTCGGTCGTAGGGCGTATTGAACACATAGTGCAACGCCACATTAATTTCCACCGCTCCCATGCTCGAAGCAAAGTGCCCGGGGTTGGCCGAGAGTTCATGAATCATGAATTCACGCAACTCCTTGCACACGTCAGGCAACTTGTCGACCTCAAGTTTCTTCAGGTCGTCGGGGCTGTCGATGGTGGCAAGAAGCGGAAAATGCTCTTGTATATATTTGTTATCACACATGATAGTAGTCAATCCTTTTTATCTCTAACATATTTCTTATACATGGGCACAAACACAATAATGGCCGAAGCCAAAATCGAGAACCATGTGGTGAAGGTCATGGCGGCATGAGTCACAATGTAGTAGACCAAAGCCAGCCACAAGATGCCTAAAATCACAAATCGCAATATGGTGCCAATGCTCATGTCGAAATCTTGAGTTTTTATGGAAATTGAGTTCCAATCGGCAAATTTACAAAAACTATTCCTATTGCGCCACGTTTTTCCCACTTCGTTTCATGGCG
>CAMYCE010000029.1 GCA_947254205.1 uncultured Prevotellaceae bacterium | reverse complement strand
CAAAATCAATCAAAAACTCCTCAAAATAAATTGTCAAATACAAAGAAACCTAATGCCCGATTTGGGGTTAAGGGTTTTTGAAACTACTTGCCCGGTAGTTTGGGCAGGTATTTTTTTTCCCTTTTTTTTAGCCTATTAAAATGGTGAGGTTATGCGCGTCAAGTTTCGATATTATACATTCATGTTAGCTGTGCTCTGTGCTTGTGTTGGCTGGGCACAAGCGACAGAGTTTCCCACAGTATTGTCCAGCCAATCCATTGGCTGTGAAGGCTATTTCCCTCAAATTGATAATCAAGGCCACAGGGTTCTCTTCTCCGATACCGAAGCTCGTTATCTCTATCTTTATGATTTAGAAAATGGCAATAAAACCACGGTGAGCAACACCGGCATGCCTGGTTTTGAGGCTCGTTTTTCGCCCGATGGCAAGGTCTATTATATTGCCATGCACGTTAAGCCCAATCGGCTTGTCTTTAGGTCGGCTCATGAGTTTGACCCTGCCACAGGCGAAACCCGTGAGGTGCTTGCGGGGCAACACGGAGCAGTGCATGCCATTGCTGGCACGCGTGGCATGGCTGTGGTGGGAGAGAACAAGTCGTGGAACACTGCCAGTGCCGGCACGCTGGCTTGGACACTGGGCACGAGCTTGTTTATAGTGAAAGATGGCGTGACTCGCACATTGACACCCGTGCCGGGCAGTGTGGGCTACTTGTGGGCTCAAGTGTCGCCCGGTGGCGACAAAGTGCTGTTTGAAGCAGCTGGCAAGGGCCTATATGTTGTAGACCTTCAAGGAAATGTGCTCATGAGCACACGCCCCTATATTATGCCCTGTTGGTTCAACGACGATGTGATTGTGGCGCAGTCGCGTGGCATGAATATTGTGTTGATAGATGCCAAGCGTGGCAATTCATCTACGATTGCCACCGGAGGCTGTTGTCAACCCATGGTGGCAGGCGACAAAGTGATTTATACCACTAAGAAAGGCTCAATCAAGATCCTCACTTTGGGCTTTTCTCCAGCCCCCGGTCAATCAATTTCGGTTGAAGATCCCGAAGAAGAGGAGGTGGCGCAATGATGAAGCAAATGATGAAACAATGGTTAAGGCAAGTGGCCGTGTGTGTGCCAAGTGTGGCTTGCATGGGCATGGCTTGCATTCTTTTAACCCCAAATGATGCAGGGGCAACCTCCAATAGCGAAAAGGAATTGCGCCCCCGTGTGTTTATCAACCCCGGCCATGGTGGTCACGACAACAACGACCGGCCCGAGCCCTTCTTTAACGAAGGCATGCAAAGCCGTGTGCCCTACTATGAGTCCGATAGCAATTTCAATGAGGGCATGGCTCTCTTTGATATTTTAAAAGAAAAAGGCTATGAAGTCTACACTTCACGCTACAAGAACACCAGTGCCGACGATTTAAACCTGTTTGAAATCAGCCAGTTGGCTCTCAATAGTGGAGCCGATGTGTTTTTTGCCATTCACAGCAACGACTCAGGCACCTCGCGTCGAGTCAACTTCCCCTTGGGTCTTTTCAGGGGCTACAACAATCGCGCCGCTGCCGAGGGAAGTGATGAATTGTCGCGCATAGTAACTTCTACTCTTTATGAGAATGAAACCACCTGTTGGAGTGGCGATGCCTTGAATCGTGGCGACTGGAGCTTCTATAATTGGGGCTATGGAGTGGGCTTGGGCGTGTTGCGGTGGAACAAATTGCCCGGCATGCTCATTGAGTCGTCGTTTCATGACTATTTGCCCGAACGTGAGCGACTGCTCAACAAAGATTACAGTTGGCTTGAGGCGTTTTTGCATAGTCGCTCGCTCGACTCTTTTTTTGCTCGTCCTCATGATGGTCGTGGTGTGGTGGCAGGTGTGTTGCGCTACGACATCGACCGCCGTGGAGCCGCTTGCAAAACCTATGGCGAAGATTATCGCCAGCCCGTCAACGACTATCCCGTTGAATTGTGCGACCTCGATGGCAATGTTGTGGCAACCTATCACGTTGATAGTTACAATAATGGTTTTTATGTCTTTGGCAAGATTGCTCCCGGTAGCTACACCATTGAAGTTGATGGTGTAGAGAGCCACCGTGTGGAAGTGAAGGCTGGTCGAGCCACCTATTGCAACATCACTGTACCCTATGTCGAAGAACAGCAATAAGAAAAAAAACTAATTTGATTGTAAAATAATATATCATCACCTATTGAAAAATGAAGAAACTGTTATTCACACTCGTGAGCTGTTGTGCACTCTTGGCAAGTGCACAGCAGGTGAAGGTGGTCGAGAAATCTCGACTACTGAATGGGGTAGAAGGCCCCGCCTATTTTCCTGTGCTCAACAATAGTGGCAACCGCTTGCTTTTTTCGGGCGAATCGGCTCGTGGATTAAAAATCTATGACTTCGACCATCGTGTGGTTACTCGCATTAGCGATGACTATGGCGCTGGAGTTGATGCAACTTTTGGTGCCGATGGCAATGTTTACTACACCGTGCAGACTTTGGGCAATGAAAACTTGATTTATCGCACTGGTCTTTGCTATGATGTGGCGCATGACACTTCAAGTGTTGTGCTTGAAGCGCAGCATGGCGCAATAAGTCGCCAAGTGGGCACGGCAGGCGTGGCTCTTCGTGGTCGCAAAACTTTTGCTTCGGCTCGCAATTTGGGCACGGCAGTCTACACGCAGGGATCGCAGGTGTTTGTCACCGTTGCAGGCAAAACCCGCGCCTTCTCGCCTGTGGAGAGCCATGCAGGCTATCTGTGGGCCTCGTTGTCGCCCAATGCCGACCGAGTGGCTTTTTTTGCAGCCGGCAAGGGCGTTGTGGTTATCGACCTCCAAGGCAAGGTGCAAGCCATGCTGGGGAACTATGAAATGCCATGCTGGTATAACAATGACTATATTGTGGCTCAAGATGCAACCGACGATGGCCATCAAATCACCTCGTCGCACCTTGTGCTTTTGAGTGCCGATGGCCGTGAACGTCACAATCTCACCGAGGGCACCTCAATGACGATGCACCCCACGAGTGCTGCAGGCAAGATTGTCTACACCACAATCGATGGCAATCTTTATCTCATGAAAATAGCTATAACCCCTCTTAAAATAGTTCGATAGTCATGAAAAAAAATACATTGTTTTGGGGCGCATTGCTTTGTGCCACTGTTTTAGGCACCAATTTTGTGTTCGCCGGCATCGAGAAGCCTCATGTTTATATCAATCCGGGGCATGGTGGGCACGATAGCGACGACCGCAATGTGGTGGTTGCACCCTTTGCCGCAGGCGACACTGCCGGTTTTTGGGAGTCAAACTCCAATCTCAAAAAAGGATTTGCTTTGCGCGAAGCTCTCTTGAAAAAAGGTTACAAGGTGACGATGTCGCGTGTGAAAAACGACACCGAAGACGATTTGAAACTCTCTACCATCGTGGCATTGAGCAACGCCAGTGGTGCCGATGTGTTTTACTCGATTCATAGCAATGCCACCGGTGCCGGCGATGGCTATCGAGTGAATTTTCCCATGGGGCTTTATCGTGGCTACACAGGGCAACCCGAAATAGCAGGGGCCGATTCCTTGACCAAATGTTTGGGTAAGGAGTTGTTGCCCAACAAAAGCACAGTGTGGACCGAACAAGCATTTCGCGAGTATGGCGACTGGACATTCTATCCCGGTTGGGGCGACAAAGTGGGCTTGGGCGTGCTGCGAGGCAACAAGGTGGTGTCGATGCTCAGCGAGGGCTCCTATCACGATTATATCCCCGAAACCTATCGTCTGCTCAACAACAATTATTGCTGGGTTGAAGGCTGGAACTTCTCGATAGCAACCGATCGCTACTTCAACAGGGCCCAACAATATGAATTGGGAATCATCACTGGCAATGTGAGAGACGACCGCATGTTGCGCACTGTTGCCTATGTGATGCATGGCGACGACCGTCGCATGCCTGTGAATGGCGCTGTGGTGAAGTTGAAAAACTCTGCCGGCGATGTGTTGCAAACGTGCCAGGTCGACACGCTCAACAACGGCATCTACCTGTTTAAATATTTAACCCCCGGCAACTATGAGGTTGAGGTGAGTGAATCCTCACACACCACCTTATCCAAGAAAGTGGAGGTGAAAGCCAACGTTTCGACCTATTGCAATTTCGACCTCAAGCGAGTGCGCAATTCGGCTCCCGAGGTCACCGAGTATAGCCCTGTGTGGGGCGATGGCGATGCCCCTGTGCGTTGTAACACTCCCATTGTGTTGCGTTTCAACTGGGACATGGACACCGAGTCGGTCGAAAAAGCATTCACAATCACTCCTGCAGTAGAAGGCTCTTTTAAATGGGAAGACAGCAACTATTGCATGACTTTCACGCCCAACGATGCCTATGACGTGAACACTGCCTACACGGTTGTGCTGGGCAATGAAGCACAGCATGGAGGGGGAGTGCCCATGCAACAACCTTTCTCCTTCAAATTTAAGACCGAAGGGCGCAACCACATTGCGCCGTTGGCCGTGTTCCCCTATGAGGGGGCTCAAGTGCATTGCAAGGCAGGACAATATGTGGAATTTCGCACCGACTCCTTGCTCGATTCGCGTGGCTTGTTCTCGCTCATTCACGTTTATGACAAGAATGGCGCAGAGTTGGCCTATAACAAGCGTTCTATCAAAAACAACAAGCGTGGCGACGACTATGGCTACATCAAGTTGCCCTTGCTCAAGGCTCTCACCCCGGGCCAAAGCTACAGGCTTGTGGTCGATAAAGCTGTTCAAGATACAGCAGGCTTGCATCTTGCAGAGCCTTTTACCTGCAATTTCACTGCCGTTGATGCCGGAGTGGAGAAAGAGGGCAAGGTGGTGTGTGACTTTGAAGATGCCACCAATTTTGAACCAATGTTGGAAACCCGTGAGGAGGCACCCAGAGGCGAGTGCAAGCTATCGAGTGATAAACTCTTTGGCAACAACTCTGTTGAATTGAAATATTGGCTGTGTAATGCAGCTACAGCCCCCACCCCATGGCAAGACAACACTCTCGAATTGAGTGTGAAGTTCAAGAGCTTTGGCGATGTGACTTTTGTGAAAGGTGATCGCTTGGGGGTGCACGTCAATGGCGACATGAGCCACAACAATCTTTTTTTAGGCTTCTGTAAAAAAGACGATCCCGAGCGTTTCACACTTGTGACCTTGTGCACACTCGATTATCATGGCTGGAAATATGAAACCCTCACGCTCGACAGTCTCAATGAGGGAGAATATCAAGTGTGCTCTTTCTTGATTGGCAATGGCAACAGCAAAATGGCCTATGGCAATCATTCAATCAAGCTCGACAACATGCTCAAGTTGCCCTCAAGTGGCATCAATGAAGTGCACAACTCGGCAGTGGGCGGAGTCACCCTATCGTCGACAGTGGTGAACGACTATGTGGTGGCTGGTGCCGACGGGCCAATTCATGGCGTTGAACTGATTGACTCCAATGGTCGCGTTGTGGCTCGCAATGCCACCAACTATGTCAACGTTTCGCAGTTTGCCACAGGCATCTATGTCTTGAAGGTGTATGTTGATGCTGGCGTGAGCAGCCACAAGGTTGTGGTGAAGCATTAACCCAACTGCATCTCTCTCTCTTGTTGGTGCGATTCAACAACACCCAAAAGAGTGCAACAAGTATCAAGCTTGTTGCACTCTTTTGGGTGTTAATTTAGATGTTAAATTAACGTTAATCTTTAATAAATCGGGACATTAATAGTGGCTCGTTGTGAATTTAAGTATAATTTTGTATTTCAAAATAAACCCGTGGTATCAACTTCGCTGGATACCGCTTTTGTTGAATATCTGCTGATGAACAACCAAAACATGAAAGTGATAGCCGAGAGTAGCTCAACGCGCACCGAGTGGGTGCTTGTCGAGGGTGACCAAATTGTTGAGCATGCTTTCACCACAGGCATGAATCCCTATTTCCAGTCGCGACGCGAGATTAGTCATGTCATACGTCTGGAATTGCCCCAAGAGTTTTTAAAACGTCGTTGGGAGCACGTCTATTACTATGGTGCAGGTTGTTCGAGCCCCGAAAAAAACAAAATAGTAGAGTCGTCGCTTGTTGCGCAATTCAAAACGCCTTGCACTGTCGAGAGCGACTTGCTTGGTGCTGCTCGCGGGTTGCTCATTCACAATGCCGGTCTTGCCTGCATTTTGGGCACTGGTTCCAACTCGTGTTTCTATGACGGCGAAAAAATCGTGAAGAATGTGCGGCCTCTGGGCTATGTGCTGGGCGATGAGGGCAGTGGCAATGCACTGGGTCGCCTTTTCTTGAGCGATGTGCTCAAAGAACTGGCTCCCGAGGAACTGGCTCGTGAGTTTTATGAGAAGTTCAACACCACCCCCGATGGCATTATGGACGCCGTGTATAGCGACCCCATGGCCAATCGCAACCTGCGCACCTTTTCGTTTTTTCTTGCCGACCACCTCGACCACCCCTATGTGCACGACTTGATTGACCATGAAATTATGCGTTTCTTTGAGCGTAATATCAGTCAATATGACTATAAAAAATATCCCGTGTGTTTTGTGGGCTCGGTTGCTTGCAAGTATAGCGACATTTTGCTGGCTGTGGCCGAGCGGTTTGGAGCTTCGATTAAGAAGATAGTGCGCTACTCCATGCCAGGGCTTGTGTCCTATCACAGCAACGATTAGATTTCTATTTTTCAACCTTATAAAAAGGCGTTTTCTTTTGCGAGAAGATGCCTTTGTTTTTTGATAGATAGGTGATTAGGTTTTCAGTATTAAACGGTGTGAATTAAAAATATGTATTCAAAAAATAAAAAATGTGAAACGCTCGAAAAAGGCTTGTTGTTTCGTGCTTCAAGTGAAATGTTTATCGTATTTTTGTGAAGAAGAAGTGTTGTGCCACAGGGTGTGCACTTCACTTCTATAACTAAGAACGAATTGAAAAGTTCAATGAAGATAAAAAGACAAGCATGCTTGGCTCTTGTGGCCGGCGGCTTTTTAGGTTCGCTTTACATGTCGGCGCAAAATGTTGAAGAAGCCGACCTTTTGAGGATTCAACAAGTGGTAGCTTCTCACGTTCCACAAAACACGAGTGTGGGCAAAGTGAAAGTTGGGCACGTGTCGATGAACAACGACACGGTGCACATCGACCTTTCTGGCAATTTTGGTGAAATACCCTTTACCGAATCTTCTATCGAAGCGTTGAAAACCCAGTTGCTTGCAACCTTGGGCAGTCAATACAAGGGCAACTCGTTGAAGCTCACCATTGCTGGCAATGACATTGATAGCTATTGGGTGGACTTTGACAAGTCCTATAAGCGCAAGCACGCCCCCTTTATAACTCCTGTCGATAAAAACTATCGATATAGCAAGGCTCTCGATGGCAATATCGTGGCATTGTGGCCCAGTCACGGACTTTATTTTGAAAACTCGCTCAATCGCTGGGAGTGGCAACGGGGGCGCTTGTTGCAGACGGTCGAAGACCTCTATACCCATAGCTATGTGATACCCTACCTCATGCCCATGCTTGAAAATGCTGGTGCCTATGTGTGGGACGCGCGTGAACGCGACACCCACAATTTTGCCGTGATTGTCGACAACGATGGAGGCAAAGCCATGACGGGTTATCATGAAAAAAATGGCAAAAATGCTTGGCAAAAGGGCGAAGACAGTGGTTTTGCCCTAAATCGCGACCAATATGTCGACTGGCAAAACCCCTTTAACGAGGGTAGCTATCGCAAGGTGAGCACAACAAAAGAAGCCAAGCGTGCCTCAATAGCCACATGGGACGTTGACATGCCCCAAGCTGGCGACTATGCTATTTATATTTCTTATAAGTCGGTAGAGGGCAGTGCCAAAGATGCACGCTACACAGTCAATAGTCTTGCAGGTAGTCAAGAATTTTTGGTCGACCAAAGCATGGCCGGTGGTGTGTGGGTGTATTTGGGCACATTTCAGCTTGCCAAAGGGTTGAATAAGAATGTGGTGACACTTTCCAACCTCTCCAAGCAAGAAAATGCCGTTGTCACTGCCGATGCTATCAAAGTGGGTGGAGGCTTGGGCTGTGTGGCACGTCGACCAGCCGAGCGCACCCCCGAAAACCTGAAATTGGCGCAAGAAGGCAAGCGCATGGATTGCTTGGCCAAAGAGGGAGTGACCTATGACTATGTGACCAGTGGAAACTATCCGTGGTATAAGATTGCTTCACGCTACTACTTGCAATGGGCAGGTTTTCCCGCTACTGTTTACTCCCCAACGCAAGGGCTGGTAGACTACAACGACGACTATCGCTCGCGTGGGTTGTGGGTCAACTATTTGGCAGGAGGCTCATCGGTCAATCCTGCTCAACAAGGTCTCAAAGTGCCTGTTGATGTGTCGTTTTGCTTGCACACCGATGCAGGTGTGACCAAAAATGATGATATTGTGGGCACATTGCTCATTTATAGCACCCTGAAAAACGGAAAACTCTTTGGAAAATATGAAGACGGCACACCGCGCGAAATTTCGCGTAGCTATGCCGATATTGTCATGAGCCAAGTGGTGAATGATATTAGGGCAAAATATGAACCCAATTGGACACGCCGTGGAATGCGCGATGCCTCCTACTATGAGGCGCGTGTGCCCGAAGTGCCGGCTTTGCTCATGGAACTGTTGTCGCATCAAAATCTTGCCGACATGAAATATGGGCAAGACCCCAATTTTCGTTTCGATGTGAGCCGCGCCATCTATAAGGGTATTCTCAAGTTTATCGCCAAGCGTGATCACCGCGACTATGTGGTGCAACCTTTGCCTGTCAATTCTTTCAATATTGGCAAGGTGAGCGATGGTTGCTATGTGCTGTCGTGGAAGCCCACACCTGATGCCTTGAGCGAGAATGCCGATGCCAAGAAATATGTGGTGATGGAGCGGGTGGCAAGTGGTGGCTTCAAGGAAATAGCCATTGTCAACAAGCCTCAATATGTGGCCTATGTTGATGACAACCTTGTGCACAGCTACAAGATTGTGGCTATGAATGAGGGTGGACGCAGTTTCCCGAGCGAGGTGCTCTCGCTTGGCGTTGCCAAAAACAGCAAGGGCAATGTGGCAGTGGTGAATGGTTTCACTCGCCTGAGTGCCCCCGACTGGTTTGAACATGGCGACTATGCTGGTTTTGACGATGCGGCCGACCACGGAGTCGACTATGTGCAACAGCTCAACTATGTGGGGCCGCAAGTAGAGTTTAATCGCAACCTCGATTGGGTTGACGACGACAACACCGGCTTTGGTGACTCGCGCGCCAGCCATGAAACTCAAACGATTGCAGGCAACACCTTCGACTACACTGCTATTCATGGCGAGTCGATCATCAAGGCAGGCTATTCATTTGTTTCTACAAGTTTGCAAGCTTTTTCTGATGGCATGGTGAGTGCCAGTGATTTCGCTGTGCTCGACTTGGCCATGGGCAAGCAAAAGGAGTGCATGAACGGTAGGGGAGCCTATCCCAGTCGTTACAAGATATTCACCCCCCAATTCATGGGAGCTGTCAAGAATTTTACTGCCGGCGGTGGTAGTGTGCTCATGACTGGAGCCTATGTGGGCAGTGACATTTGGAATAAGCCCAAAACCGAGCAAGCCGAGTCGCATTTTGCCGAGACTGTGATGGGCTATCGCTTGCGAGCCTCTCGAGCCTCTCAAAATGGGCAGGTTGTGACAGTGGCCAATAACTGCCAAGTAGCAGCCGGATTGAAGTTTGACTTTTACAGTGCACTCAATAGCGATTTCTATGCAGTAGAATCGCCCGATGCACTTTATCCTGCCGATGAGCGTGGCATGACAGTGATGCGCTATGGCGAGAATGCCAAGCCTGCAGCAGTTGCCTCCAAGCGTGATGGCTATCGCACTGTGGTGGCTGGTTTCCCCTTCGAGACGGTGAAGCAAGCCACAGCCCGCGACACGCTCATGGGCCAAATGCTCGATTTTCTTGTGACTAAATAGTATTGGTCACAAAGCAAGACGAAATGTTGTGTGGTTTTAGCCACATAGCACTATCAAAATAAGCAACTTTTTAAAATTTAGATAAATGATTGATTGTTTCGTTCCTTATATGTCGAAGTCGCAAGTGAAAGAAACTGTGAGCAACCAGCAGGGCAAAAGCCTTGTAGCCCACATGACTGTGCTTGCCCAGTCGCCCCTGCCCCCCGTGATGGGTTGTGAGGTGCTGGAGGTCGTTGACCTCACTTCGAGCGAAACAATAGCCGTCCACGCTCACAGTGACTGCACTTGGTTTAACACCAAGTCTTGCGCACTGTTGCAATTAGGCTCTCTGGCACCTCAGTGTTTGTGGGACCATTGCCCACAACACTGATGCCGGAATGCTTGGAAGTTGCATCAATAAAAACGCTAACAGAAAAAAATAAAAAAATACAATATAACAATCAAAATTTTTATCATCATGGGAAAAATTAATTGCTTCATTCCCTTTGCCGAAGTTCAACAAGCAAAGGCCACTATCGAAGGTTTAAAGGCAAGTGAGCTTGTCAATAAAATATATCTGCTTGCCACAGCCGAAGCTCAAGGCTCGGTTGAGGGCTGCGAACTTATAAAAATCAATACACTCACAGCCACAGCCACAATGAAGGCTATTGCCGAGAAAGCCGACACCGACTATGTGATGCTCTACACCAAGCACGACACACTCAAGTTTGGCCCCTTTGCACTCGAGCGTTTTGCCAAATTGGCCGAAGACAGCCACAGTGGTATGCTCTATGCCGACCACTATAACGTGAACGACAAGGGTGCCGACAAAGCTCCTGTTATCGACTATCAGCAGGGTAGCTTGCGCGACGACTTCGACTTTGGCTCGGTGCTCTTCTTTTGTGCCCAATGCTTCAAGAAGGCCGCTGCAGCCATGAAGGCCAACTATGAGTTTGCCGGTCTCTATGACTTGCGCCTCAAGTTGTCGCAATTTGCCACAATCACCCACATCAACGAGTTCCTGTATAGCGATGTTGAACTCGACATGCGCAAGAGTGGCGAGAAAATCTTCGACTATGTTGACCCCAAAAATCGTGGTCGCCAAATTGAGATGGAACAAGCCGTTACCGAGCACTTGAAAGAAATTGGTGGCTACTTGCCCCCTGTGAAAGTCGTTGATGGCAAAGAAGTGCCCAATTTCAAGCACATTGAGTTCAACCAAGGCAACTTTGAAGTTGAGGCAACAGTGATGATTCCTGTGCGCAACCGCATTCGCACCATTCGCGATGCCATCAAGAGTGTGCTCATGCAAAAGTGTGACTTCAAGTTCAACCTCATTGTAGTCGATAACTTCTCAACCGATGGCACTCGTGAAGCTATTGCCGAGTTTAAAGACGACCCACGTCTCATTCACGTGATTGCCGATTTCTATGACTATGGCATTGGTGGCTACTGGAACTTGGCTGCTCATCACGAAAAGGCAGGAAAATTCATGGTTCAGCTCGATAGCGACGACATGTATAAAGACGAAAACACGCTTGCCACAATGGTGGCAGCTTTCTATGAGCAAAACGTGGCTATGGTGGTGGGCACCTACATGATGACCGACTTCGATGGCAACATGATTGCTCCCGGCATCATCGACCACAAGGAGTGGACTCCCGAAAATGGGCGCAACAACGCCCTGCGCATCAACGGCTTGGGTGCTCCCCGTGCATTCTACACTCCGGTGTTGCGCGATGTGAAGTTACCCAACACCAGCTATGGCGAAGACTATGCTTTGGGCTTGAACATTAGCCGCACCTATCAAATTGGCCGTGTTTACACTCCTGTTTACATGTGCCGTCGTTGGGACGACAATAGCGATGCCTCGCTCGATGTGGTGAAAATGAACAACAACAACCTCTATAAAGACCGCATTCGCACTTGGGAACTCCAAGCTCGCATTGCGATGAACAAAAAATAAAACGTCAAAAAAAACGATTGTAGCAGAGTTCTTTGCCCACACAAGGGCAGTGAGGCAAAGAACCTGTTATAAAAGAAATGCAACAATGACCGATTTCAACTACTCGAAAGAAGCTATCGATCTTTTTTATCGTCAAAAAAGCAATTGGAACACTATCATAGCCAATTATGATAGCTTGGCTCGTGCCCGAGTACGTAGCCTTCGAGTGGGCAAATCGACTATTCTGCTGCAACACAACCCCGACCGTCTGCGCTCTACTGCTGCCAAGGTCGATGAGCCAAGCCTCAAGGCTCGCCCTTGTTTCTTGTGCAGTGAGCATCAACCTCAAGAGCAGGAAACGGTTGTGTGGAATCAAAAATACAAGATTCAAGTAAACCCTTATCCAATCTTCTCGTGCCACTTCACAATAGCGAGCCTTGAGCACACTCCACAGTGCATTGCAGGGCGCATGCCCCACATGTTGCAATTGGCCCACGACTTGCCACAATGTGTGGTGTTCTACAACGGCCCCAAGTGTGGAGCCTCGGCGCCTCATCACATGCACTTTCAGGCAGGGCACAAGGGCGAAATGCCCTATTGCCGTGAAGTCGACGAGAGCACACTCTCAATGATAGAGTGCGATAGTGATGGATTTTTGGCTTTGAGCCAAGGACTCGCTTGCTTGAGCTTTTACATCAAGGCAAGCTCGCTTGCCCATGCCTCTCAACTCTTCGACAGGTTGCAAGTGGCAATGCCCGTGCCGACTGGTCACAATGAGCCTATGCACAACATTTTGTGCTGGTTTAATGGCACCGACGTTCACCCGCAATATTGCATTGCTGTGTTTCCGCGACGCAAGCACCGTCCCCGCAACTATGGTAGTGGAGAGGGGCAATTCATGCTAAGCCCTGCCTCGGTCGACATGGGAGGCTTGTGGGCTGTGCCAGTGCAACGCGATTTTGAAACGCTCACAGCCACCCATGTGCAAGAAATTTTTGATGAGGTGTGCATGACGGCTGTTGAGGCCAACGATATGATTAAGAAATTAAAGAAAAACAAAAACTACAATATGATCAATCAAGTCCCCTTGGTGCGTGTGGGCATCATGAACGAACCCCAAGTTGAGTTTGTTCTCAATAGCGACTATCGGGTGTTGGGCACAGTGGCTCAAGGTAGCCAGCAAGTGCATTGCACCGCCGGTAAAATTGTGTGGAATGGCGCAAGCTATGATGAATTGCTCTTTGAGCCGGTAGACACCAACAACAGCTCTTTCACGTTGAAAGACGTGACCATTGGGGTGAGTTTTCACTGGCGACGCAAAGAAAACCAAAGTTTCAAGGGCGCACTTCACCTCATTGTCGAAAACGACAAAATCACGCCCATCAATGTGCTCTCGGTCGAAGACTACTTGCTGAGCGTGATTTCGAGCGAAATGAGTGCTCAAGCCTCGCTCGAGTTGCTCAAGGCACATGCCGTGATTTCGCGTAGCTGGCTGTTGGCTCAAATCAATAAAGACAAGCAAGGAGGAGACTCGCAGGCTGCCCATGTGATGCTGGGCGATAGTGCACAACAGCCCGATGAAGACATCAAGTGGTGGGACCGTGACGACCATGTGAACTTCGATGTGTGTGCCGACGATCATTGCCAGCGTTATCAGGGCATTACTCGCGCCTCTACAGCCACGGTAGAGCAAGCCGTGAAGGCCACTTGGGGGCAGGTGCTCATGTATGATGGCGTGTTGTGTGATGCACGTTTCTCAAAGTCGTGTGGTGGAGTGCTTGAAGAGTTTGAAAACTGCTGGCAACCTCAACACTACGACTACCTCGTGGCACGCCGCGATGGCGAAAACGAGATGGACTTTGCCGACCTCACCCAAGAAGAAGAGGCTACCAAGTGGATTTTGTCGAGCCCCGAGGCTTTTTGCAACACCAATAGCCCCGAAATCTTGTCGCAGGTGCTCAACGACTATGACCAAGAAACCAAGGACTTTTATCGCTGGCAAGTAGAGTACACCCAAGCCGAACTTGCCGACTTGATACATCGTCGCACGGGCGTTGACTATGGTCGCATCAAAGACTTGCAACCGGTGGCTCGTGGCACTTCGGGTCGCCTTTATAAACTCAAAATTGTGGGCGAGAAGCTCTCTCGCACCATTGGCAAGGAACTTGCCATTCGCTATGCACTCAGCGAGAGTTGCCTTTATAGCTCGGCCTTTGTGGTCGAGAAACTCGATGTCGATGCTCAAGGCTACCCTCAACGCTTTGTGTTGCGTGGTGCCGGCTGGGGGCATGGTGTGGGCTTGTGCCAAATTGGTGCCGCTGTGATGGGTACCAAAGGCTATGACTACAAGAGCATTTTGCTCCACTACTTTATCAATGCAAGTATCAACGAATTATATTGAAAACAATGAATAAACTGGCAACAAACTCAAAAAGCCCATGGTGGTGGGTGCCCACGCTCTATTTTGCCGAGGGTGTCCCCTACTTTGTAGTAAACAATATCTCGGTGATGATGTTCACCAAGATGGGAGTTCCCAATGGCGACATGTCGTTTTTCACCACACTGCTCTATTTCCCATGGTTCTTGAAAGGAATTTGGAGTCCACTGGTTGATGTGATCCAAACCAAACGCTGGTGGATTGTGACTATGCAAATTTTGATGACAGCTCTCATGGTATTGCTCACCCTCACCTTGCCTCACCCCGATGCAAGCATGATTGCAAGAGGAGCAACTCCCATCAGCATGTTCACTCTCACATTGATTTTGTTCATCATTGCAGCCTTTGCCTCGGCTACCCACGATATTGCCGCCGATGGCTACTATATGCTTGCCCACAGCCCCAGCAGTCAGGCTGCCTTTATTGGCATTCGCAGCACGTTCTATCGCATTGCCTCGGTGTTTGGTCAAGGTGGCTTAGTCTACATTGCCGGCAAGATTGAAACCTCAACGGGCAACATTCCCATGTCGTGGCAAGTGACACTGGGTGTGAGTGCCGTGATTTTTTGCCTCATCACGCTTTATCACACGTTCTGCCTGCCACGTTCTGCCGACGACAAGCCACGTGTGAGTGCCAACGGCACGCAATCGGGGTGGAGCGAGCTTGCCGATTCGTTTGTCACCTTTGTCAAGAAACCCGGTGTGTTGCTCGCCATTGCCTTCATGTTGCTTTATCGCTTGCCCGAAGGTTTTCTCTTGAAGATGTGTCAGCCATTTTTGGTACATTCCACACAATCGGGTGGCCTTGGATTGAGCACCGAACTTGTGGGACTTGTGTATGGCACCTTTGGTGTGATTTCGTTGCTTGCAGGTGGTGTTGCAGGAGGCATCTTTGCCTCGCGTGTGGGTTTGAAAAAGGCGTTGTGGATCATGGCAGCCTGCATGACTTTGCCTTGCCTCACCTTTGTTTACCTTGCCATTGCCCAACCTGCCAGCACGGTGGTGATTAGTGTTGCCGTGTGCATCGAGCAATTTGGCTATGGTTTTGGTTTTACAGCCTATATGCTCTACATGATGTATTTCTCCGAAGGCGAGTTCAAAACCTCCCACTATGCCATTTGCACCGCATTCATGGCATTGAGCATGATGTTGCCAGGCTTTGTGGCTGGCTATATTCAAGAGGCCATTGGCTATGTCAATTTCTTTTGGCTGGTGATGGCTTGCTGCTTGGCAACCGTGCTGGTCACTTTCTTTGCCGAGCGCAAAATCGACCCCAACTATGGACGTAAATAATGTAATGAACATGACAATGAAACGATTAATGATATTTATGACAGTGGCAGTGATGGCATCGATGTCGATGCTTGCCACTGTGAAACCCGGTGTTGAAGTGTTGCGCGATGGCGGTTTCAAGCAGTTGCAGGGCAAGCGTGTGGGCTTGGTCACCAATCCCAGTGGAGTAGATCGCAACCTCAAATCGACTGTCGATATTCTCAACGAAGCTCCCGGAGTGAAACTGGTTGCACTCTTTGGCCCAGAGCATGGAGTGCGTGGCAATGTGCACGCTGGCGATGCCGTGGGCGATGCCGTCGACACCAAAACCGGCGTGAAAATGTATTCACTATATGGCAAAACCAAGCGCCCCGGTGCCGAGATGCTCAAAAACATTGATGTGCTTGTCTATGACATTCAAGATGTGGGTTGTCGTAGCTACACGTTCTATGCCACTATGGGCGAGTGCATGGTGGCCTGTGCTCTCAATGGCAAGGAGTTTATGGTGCTCGATCGCCCCAATCCTCTTGGAGGCAACAAAGTGGAGGGCAACTTGGTTGAAAAGGGCTTCTTCTCGTTTGTGAGCAAGTATGCCATTCCCTATCTCTACGGACTCACTCCCGGCGAACTTGCCACCTATCTCAACGAAGAAGGGGTGATTGCCGCCGAGGCAAAAAAAATAGACAAACGTGCCAGTGCCGGCTTGAAAACTCGACTCACCGTGGTGCCCATGCAAGGCTGGACCCGCGACATGAAATATCGCGACACCCAGTTGCCTTGGGTGGCTCCATCGCCCCAAATTCCCACTCCCGAGCATGCCGCTTTCTATGCCGTGTCGGGCGTGGTGGGTGAACTTTATTGCTTCAACACGGGCATTGGCTACACCTTGCCTTTTGAGTGCTTTGGGGCAACCTACATGGATGCCGATAAGCTTGCCGATGCCATGAATGCACTCAACTTGCCCGGCATGAAGTTTCGCCCCATCAATTTCAAGCCTTTCTTTGCCTTGAGTGTGGCTCTCGACAAGTCGCTTGCCGAAGTGCATGGTGTGCAGGTGTATATTACCGACCTCGACAAAGCCAATCTCACTCTCACTCAGTTCTATTTCATGCAGGTGGTGCATGAACTGTATCCCCAAGCCAAAATTTTTGATGCCAATGCCGAGCGCGGCTATGGCATGTTTGACAAGGTGATGGGCAGCAACCAAATTCGTTTGCTTTTCTCTAAAAACTATAAGGTTGCCGACATGGCCAACTATTTCAACAAAGATGTTGAAGCATTCAAAGCCAAGTCGAGCCAATATTACATCTATCGCTAATTCATCATCAAAAATTGAATAATGGCAAATCAAAGTAAACGACTTCTTTCGCTCGACATTTTGCGAGGCATCACCATTGCAGGCATGTTGCTGGTTAATAATCCCGGCTCATGGTCACACATTTATAGTCCACTGGAACATGCCGAGTGGATAGGACTCACACCCACCGATTTGGTTTTTCCCTTCTTTGTCTTTGTGATGGGCGTGTCGATGTTTTTCTCGTTGCGCAAGTTTGACTTTCGGCTTTCGGGCGACCTCATGAAAAAAATAGTGCGCCGCTCGGTGCTCTTGTTTCTCATTGGCTGGGCTGTTCAATGGTTTGGCTATTTTTTGCGTGGTCTCTACAATCCCGATTTGTCGTGGGGGCAAATTCTCACGCTCGACGGTTTCTCCCATTTGCGCATCTTGGGCGTGTTTCAACGCCTTGCCTTGGTCTACTTCTTTGGCTCGCTGGCAGCTGTGCTGGTCAGGCATCGTTTCATGCCGTGGCTCATTGCTGGCATTTTGGCCGTTTATGCCTTGATTTTGGGCACGTGTGGAGGCTATGATTTTGCCTTGAGCAATATTTTGGCTCGTGTGGACCATGTGATGCTGGGCACGGGCCACATGTATCACGAAACAGTGGAAGGCATGAGGCTCGCTATCGACCCCGAAGGCGTGTTGAGCACCTTGCCCTGCATTGCCCATGTGCTCATTGGCTTCATGGTGGGAAAAATCATCATGGACTATCGCGACAACACCGAGCGCATTGCCAAAATTGCAGTGCTGGGCTTTAGCCTGCTGCTGGGTGGGTGGTTGTTGAGCTATGGCATACCATGTGGCAAGAAAATGTGGTCAACCACCTTTGTGCTCATCACCTGTGGCCTTGCATCGAGTGTGTTGGCCTTGCTCATCTATGTCATCGACGTCAAGGGGCATCAACGCTGGTGCCATTTCTTTCAGGCCTTTGGTGTGAACCCCTTGTTCTGCTACTTGGTGGGCACGATTTTGGCTATTGCCTTTGGTGCTGTGCAACTGGGCACCACCGAGGCTGGCGATCACATCACTTGTCACTCTCTATTGCACGACTTGTGCAAGGCTCTCACCACTTCGCCCGAGGCTGCCTCTTGCCTTTATGCGCTCTCCTTTGTGGGCATTTGCTGGCTGGCGGGCTATGTGCTCTACAAGAAAAAAATATATATCAAACTCTAAAATAACACGAAAACAACATGATTTTAATTGCTGACTGCGGATCTACCAAAATTGATTGGTGCCTGCTCAACGGAAATGAAAAGGTTGCACAAATTTTCACCACGGGCATGAACGCTTTGCTCATGACCGAAGAAGAAATGACCGAGTGCATCAAAGAAGAGTTAATGCCCCACATTGCCAACTATAAGGTCGACGAAATCTACTACTATGGTGCCGGCATTATCTCCGACGAGATTAAGCATCAAGTTGTCAACGCCTTGAAGGCCAATATTTCCACAGCCTCCAAAATTGAAGTGGCAAGCGACTTGCTGGCGGCAGCCCGCGCCTTGTGTGGTCGCAAGCCCGGCATTGCCTGCATCATGGGCACAGGGTCCAACTCGTGCTACTACGACGGCGAAAATGTGGTCGACAACGTGTCGCCACTGGGCTATATCTTGGGCGATGAGGGCAGTGGTGCCGTGCTGGGCAAGTTGCTCGTGGGCGATGTGCTCAAGAAACAACTCCCCGACCACCTGTGCGAGAAATTCCTCACCGAGTATCAGCTCGATCGCAACACCATCATCGACCGTGTGTATCGCAAGCCTGCCGCCAATCGTTTCTTGGCTCAATTTGCTCCATTTCTTGTGCGCAACATCGAGGATCCCTCGATTCATGCATTGGTGTTGCGCGCTTTCACAGCTTTTTTTGTGCGCAACGTTGAGAGCTATGCAGGCTATCAGCAGTTGCCTTGCAACTTTGTGGGCTCAATTGCTTTCTATGCCAAGGCAACGCTCATTGAGGCGGCACAGCAGCGTGGCATCACCGTGGGCAATGTGATTCAAGACCCCATGGAAGGGCTCATCAAGTTTCATGGTGGCGAGTGATGGATGTTTTTTCCACCTTCCCCCATTTTTTTTGGTGAAATAGTACTTTAAAAATTTAGACTTGGGTGAACTGCAACAAGTCGATGACTGCTCAGTCAATGGCAGTTCACCCTATTTGTTGGTTTTGACTTAATTAGCAAAATATGGCTTTTGTAAAAATCAGCGAGCAAAACTCGCTCTACAACGATTTAGAAAAGAAATCGGTTCTTGAACTTCTCACCGAGATCAACCAAGAAGATCACAAAATTGCCGATGCTGTGGCACTGGCCATTCCTCACATCGAGAAACTGGTGACAGGCATTGTTGAGCGCATGAAAAAGGGAGGCCGGCTCTTCTATATGGGAGCCGGCACATCGGGGCGTTTGGGAGTGCTCGATGCCAGCGAAATTCCCCCCACATTTGGCATGGAGCCCGGTTGGATTATAGGCATTATTGCCGGTGGCGACACGGCATTGCGCAATGCCGTTGAAAATGCCGAAGACGACACCGAGCAGGGCTGGAAAGACTTGCAACAATATCACATCACCCCCAACGACACGGTTGTGGGCATTGCCGCATCGGGCACAACCCCCTATGTGATTGGTGCTTTGCAGGCAGCTCGTGCCCATGGGTGCCTCACCGCCGCCATCACCAGCAACCCCGATGCCCCCATTAGCGAGGCAGCCGAGATTGCCATTGAAATGATTGTAGGACCCGAATATGTAACAGGCAGCTCGCGCATGAAGTCGGGCACAGGGCAAAAACTCATCTGCAACATGATTTCCACCAGTGTCATGATCAAGATGGGGAGAGTGAAAGGTAACAAAATGGTGAACATGCAGCTCTCCAACCTGAAACTCGTGGACCGTGGCACTCGCATGGTGGTCGAAGAGTTGGGGCTCGACTATGAGCACGCCAAGCGTCTGCTCCTGCTTCACGGCTCGGTCAAGAAGGCTTGCGATGCCTATCGCAGTGAGAAATGTGTTTAGTTCGATTAATAGTGATAGTCATGAAGAAATATCTATTATTGGCAGTGTGTGCCTTGCTTGCTTGCCCGGTTTGGGCGCAGCACCGCACAGCCAACACCGACGTTTATTATGGCCGCCGTGCCACCCTCTTTGATGTGCTCCCCATTGGGCGCAACGACATCATCATGCTGGGCAACAGCCTCACCGATGGTGGCGAGTGGAACGAGTTGTTGGACAATCGACATGTGAAAAATCGGGGCATTGTGGGCGACATTGTGCAAGGTTGCTATGAGCGCATGGAGCCCATATTGAAGGGGCAACCTCGCAAGATTTTTATTTTGAGTGGGGTCAACGATGTGTCGCATGGCGTGAGTGGCGACAGCATAGCACGAGCCATGGAAAAACTCGTGGTGCTCATCAAAAATCGCTCGCCTCGCACCAAAATCTACCTGCAAAGCATGTTGCCGTTTAACAACGATGTGCGCCTGTGGAAAAACCTCAAAGACCGCGAGCATGTGGTGGTTGAGGGCAATGCCGCTCTTGAGCGCATGGCAAAGCGACAAGGCATCACGTGGATCAACCTCTATCAGCTCTTTGTCGACGACAAGGGCAAGCTCAAGGCAAGCCTCACCAACGATGGCCTGCACCTCATGGGCGAGGGCTACCTCATTTGGCGCGATGCCATCAAAAAATATGTAAAATAGGCATTACGATACATCGATCTCTAAAAATAACAAATTGCACTCTATTCATGCCAGTAGAGTGCAATTTATTTTTATATTGTAAGAAAAAATGTTTGTATATTGGATTATTTGCTTTTAATTCGTAAATTTGTAATACTGATTCCTGTTAAACTAAATGTAGTTTGACAACTTTGTTGTCAAACCCTTAAAAATGTGATATGAGAAAAAAGAATGATATTGATACAATGGCATTTGACTTCATCAACGAAGTTAAGACCTAACACTCTTGACGATCAAGCGCAAAACGACGTAGCATTGCATTCCCAAGAAAAATGACAAACATATAAATTGTCGAACTTTTATTAAACTAAAACTTTATGAAACCAAAAACTTTAAGTTCTTTCCGCTTGGCAGTCTCTCTTGTGGTTACAGTTTTGATTGCAGCAACGAGCACTGCACAGGCACAAACTCAAGAAGCCTATGCCGTTTCCAACGACAACACCCTTTCATTCTACTACGATGCCTATCGAGCTTCGCGTCCGGGTACAATTCACTCCATCTCCTCGCAGGCCGATGTTCCCTCTTGGGTGAACTTGACCGATGGAGCCAACTACACCACAACCAAGGTGGTGTTTGACGCCTCTTTCAAGGATTATCAGCCCACCAGCACCAGCAAGTGGTTTGCTCGCTATGCAGTGTTAAGCGACATTCAAGGCATTGAAAATCTCAACACAACCGAGGTTTCCAATATGGACTCGATGTTTGTGGGTTGCAGTCGACTTGTCAATCTCGACTTGTCGACCTTCAACACAGCCAAAGTCACCAGCATGAACTCCATGTTTGCCAATTGCAAGCGACTGAAAAATCTCAATTTATCAACCTTTTTCACCGACAATGTCACCAACATGAGTTCAATGTTCAGTGGTTGCAAGTCGCTTCAAAAACTTGACCTATCGGCATTTTACACCGATAATGTCACCGATATGAACTCGATGTTTGCTTGGTGCGATTCTCTCAGCCAACTCAACATTTCAGCATTCAACACCCAGCGAGTCACCAACATGAGTGGCATGTTTAATGGTTGCAATGCATTGCCGGCACTCGACTTGTCACACTTCAACACCGAGCAGGTCACCAACATGAACTCCATGTTTGCTTGGTGCAAAGCCCTCACCAAGTTAAACGTCACCACCTTCAACACAGCCCAAGTCACCGACATGAGCTCCATGTTTAGCGGTTGCGAGCAACTCTCCTCTATCGATGTGTCGAGTTTCAGCACCAAGAGTGTGATCGACATGTATTTCATGTTTAACTATTGCAGCGCCTTGACCACCATCTACTGCAACGATGCATGGGAATGTGAAAACTCAAGTCAAATGTTTGCTTGGTGCTCAAAGCTCAAAGGAGCTGTGCCATTTGACGACTTTAAAATCGATGCAAGCATGGCCAACCCCGAGACGGGCTATTTCACCAAAATCAATGTCCCCTATGCTGTGAGCAACGGCAATGTGCTCACCTTCTACTACGACACCCAAAAATCGTCGCGCTCGGGCATGTCCTATCTCATGCCGGCACAAGGGGCAACTCCTGCGTGGGCAGGAACGCCTTATAGCGAAAACACCACAACCACTCAAGTCGAGTTTGATGCCTCATTTAGCGATTATCGTCCCACTTCAACCTGTGAATGGTTTTCCTTCTATACTGCTTTGAAAGAAATGGTGGGGCTAAAACACCTCAACACTTCGGCAGTGACCAACATGAGCTATATGTTTAACAGTTGTTTTGCTCTCGCTCAACTCGACTTGTCGACCTTCAACACAGCCCATGTCACCAACATGGAATATATGTTTTGGTCTTGCAAAGAGTTAGCCAAGCTCAATGTTTCGCAATTCAACACTTCGGCTGTAACCAACATGAGAGGCATGTTTGGCGTTTGCCGAGTTTTGAAAAATCTTGACGTGAGCAGCTTCGACACCCAAAATGTGACCAACATGAGAGGCATGTTTGGCTCTTGCAATAGCTTGTTATCAATTGATGTTTCTAAATTCAACACTCAAAAGGTGACCGACATGGGAAGCATGTTTAGTAGTTGTCGTGCCCTCAACCAGCTCAATATTTCTAATTTCAATACACAAAGCGTTAAAAAAATGCCCAACATGTTTAGTGGCTGTAGTGAACTTTGCACTATTTATTGCAACGATAGTTGGACTTGCGATAAATCCGAAAAAATGTTTGAAGGATGCGTCAAACTTGTGGGAGCAGTACCTTTCAACCCCAATAGGGTTGATGCTACCATGGCCAACCCCAAGACGGGCTATTTCACAAAGGTTGCCGTCACCGGCAGTGAAGCGATTGTTATCAACACATGCCATTCCAAGCCACAAGGCATCTACAATGTGCAAGGTGTCAAGTTCAATTGCTCTTTCGACCAGTTGCCCCAAGGCATTTATATTGTTGATGGAATAAAAGTTATGAAGCAATAATGGCAAGCTCAAGGCACGGCTCACCAACGATGGCCTGCACCTCATGGGCGAGGGCTACCTCATTTGGCGCGATGCCATCAAAAAATATGTGAAATAAAAACACCATTTTTATTGGTGCCTGAAATTATACCCTGTAATATATTATGGGGTATAATTTGTTTTTAAGTGAAATAAATTTTGTTTATCCGTTTTTTTATACACAAGTAGCGACTTGCAATGGCAACTTGATGCTGGCGCAGGCATCAACTTTGGTCTTGCCAATCATAAAGCAATGCGAAAAAATTGTTCTTTTGTTGATGTGTATGGCGAGGCTCGCTATCGCATTGGGCATACGCCCTGTCTCTTATACACATCTCCGAGCCCACGAGACAAGAGGCAATCTC
>CAMYCE010000028.1 GCA_947254205.1 uncultured Prevotellaceae bacterium | reverse complement strand
CTAAGAGCGAGGAAGGAGAGAAGGAGACACATTCCAACTCCCCTTCCTCTTTTTTCAACGAATTAAGCGAATTAAACGAATTAAACCCAAATCGGTCGTTAGAATTAAATATTTTGTGGTTGACCTTGTAAGGGATTGGAAATTAGACTATTGAAACAGTGAATTTCTAATGACCGCCATTAGAAAATTGAAGATTTAAATATCTTGAAATCAAGATATTATAGGTCTGACCACGAGACTTCCCTTTCCTAATGACCGTTTTGGGTTAAATCAACACCTTTCCCCAGCCCTGAAACCGGTTCAGTAGGAAAAATTGTTATTGCATTGTAGATAGAATACACTTTGTTGTCTTGGAATTGGTTGTTTCTCATAAGATTTTATTAACTTAGCACCATCAAAGAGTGCTTTGGGGCACTTTGTGACGAATATTTTACAACAAAAACATTCAATTTATTATGGCAAACAAAAGAAATTTAAAGAAATCGATTCGTTATGCTTGTGGTGATATGGTGGGAGAGTGCATTTTTGCCGAGTCAACACTGGTAAAGGCAAATCTTCAGCAGTGGGATCAAATTATTCTTGATATTGCTCTCTTGCAAGAAGAAGCAATCAATCGTGTTTCGGTTAATTTCGACAAAACTCCCAGCGACTTTGAAAATCGCAAGGAATATAACAAAGCTCGTCGAGAATATTTCAAGCAAGTAGAGAAGGCTCTTGCAGGCTATTTCCAAGAAGAAGCAGCCAAGGTGGCCAAAGCAATGAATGCTTTGATGCCTAAAGTTGAAAAATAAACAAAATGTAGCTCTTTGTTGAAATCAGCAAGCTATATACTCAAAAAAATGGGGTGGAGGGTTGTTGTGAACACTGCGCCCACACCCCGTTGCTTGATATGTGTGGCTCCTCACACCAGCAATTGGGATTTTATTGTGGGTGAACTTAGTGCTCGTTCGGTGGGTTTGTCGGCTGGTTTTCTCATGAAAAGCACTTGGTTTTTCTTTCCTTTGGGGCATGTGCTTCGTGCTTTGGGTGGCATTGCTGTGCATCGTGCGCCCAAGCATCAACAACAAGCCCATGTGCCCACTCACAGCCAACCTCATGCCCCAAGTCGCAATCGGGTGATAGAATCGGTGGTGAAAGAATTTGAGTATCGCCAAAACTTGGCTATTGCCATCACACCCGAAGGCACCCGCAGTTTAAATCCTCATTGGCATCAAGGTATTGTAGTGATGGCCCACGAGGCTCAAGTGCCCATTGTGCTTGCCTATATCGATTATCACAACAAGGTGGCTTGCTTTGACCGCATTTTTGAGCCCACCGGCAATTTTGATGCCGACATGCTTGCCATCAAGCAATATTATGAGCAGCACAAGCAGGCTGCTCTATATCCTCATTTATTCTCAACCGGGCTTTAAAGAAGCTTGGTTGGAGGGGGAAAACATGCTTTTCCATCCTTTTCAAAAAAAACAGCTTTCAGATATGTTTTCTCGCAATCTCAGAGTTTCGCTCATCGAAGATCAAGTGATTTGGGCCGATAAAGAGGCCAATATGCAACAGTTGCGTCGCAATCTTCAAAATGTGCCCGACGACACCGACCTTGTGGTGTTGCCCGAGATGTTCTCGACGGGCATGATTGTTGAAAGCAGGGAGCAAGCTGTTGAGCTTGCCGAGCGCAATATCGACGACACCATGACCGAAATTCACCGCTTGGCAAGTGAGCATCACTTTGCAATCGCTGGCACTTTTCTTGCCCACACAGCAGGGCAACTTTTTAATCGTGCTTTTTTCATAGAGCCGGGAGGAGAGGAAACTTTCTACGACAAGCGGCATCTCTTTGCCATGGGTGGTGAAGATGCCGTTTACAAGTGTGGCTACACCGAGGCACCCATTGTGCGTTTTAGAGGGTTTAATATCAAAATGGTGGTGTGCTACGACCTGCGCTTTCCTGTGTTTTGTCGCAATGTGCGCAATGGCTACGACCTGTTGTTGGTGATGGCCAATTGGCCCAAGGCACGCGACTATGCATGGCGTCACTTGCTGGTGGCGAGAGCCATCGAGAACGAGGCCTATGTGCTGGGCGTGAATCGCTGTGGCGAAGACCCGCAAGGCATTTCCTATAGCGAAGGCTCAAGTTGCATTCTTGATTTCAAGGGTAAAATGATCACCGAGCGTGGCACAAGCCCCATTGTGGCGGCCGACTTGTCGTTGCCCGCCTTGGTGCGTTTTCGAGAGAAATTTCCTGTGTGGAAAGATGCCGATGCTTTCAAGCTGTTTGTCGAATAGCTTAAGGCTGGAATCCAAATTTAAGAAATAAAATGGCAGTAATGCCCCAATAGTTTTTCTGTTTCTTGATTGACTATTGTGGACTTTTGAGAGCCATGTTGTAGTTATAGTAGCTCTTGTTGCCGGTGATGTCTTTGATCACTTTTATGAACGGAGGAAACTTTCCTTCTTCAACACCCACTACTCCTTTACTTTCAAGCAGAAGTAAGCCTTCGCAAGGGCTTATATAGGTGTCAAGTTCAAATGACTGCCCTTTCCACACAAAACTTTTGCGTTTTTTGTGTATAGGTTGGCGATAAGGGTCGGCTTGTTGCAAGAAACTGCGATATAGGTTGTTGTCGATTTGGCGCTCAGTTTCAATTTGCTCATTCTCGTTGATGCGTCGTTTGGTGTTGTGCACAATCACAGTTTTGCCGTTCCACTCCCTGCGTCTCACACGCACCTCACAGCCGGGTTCGGCCACAAGATAGGTTTGAGTGATTTCGCTATCAATGCAATAGGGGATTTCGCCAATGAGTTCCACAATATATTTCCCTTCTTTTTCAATAGGTTGGGGCAAGCCCAGCACACTGCTTATCTCGCCTATCACACGGCGCACCTTTGCATTGAAGTCATCGTGGTTGTTCACCACTCGATGATGGGGGTGTCCTGTCCATGCATTAATCACCTTTTTATCGAGGTTGCGAGCTATGGCAAGTCCTGCTTCATCGGCCTTTTCAAGGCGTTGGGCATTGTTGCCGGTGGTGTAGAATTGCTCGGCTCCATCGGCTGCCGACACCAAGTGAAACACAGCATCATAGCGTGCAATCAAGTCATGACTATTGGTGCCCACTCGGCTTGTGATGTCGGTCCACATTTTGGGAGTCATGTAGGCCGAGATGTCGAGTGTGCCACGATCACACACAATCACCACAGGCTCGTGGCATGCTTGTGCCATGCGATAGAATTTGTCTTCAAGTGCCATTTGAATTTCAAGGGTGGCCTTTTCTCCTTCATAGAAAAACTCTTTGTTGGTGGTCAAGTAGTCCATGCCAGCTTGGGTGAACATGGTGGGCACCTCGGGTATGGTGAGAACCTTGAAGCCAAGGCTCGAAAAATGCTCTATAATTTTTACAAGTGCTGTGGTCTTGCCCGCACAAGGGCCTCCTGTGAGCACAATTCGCTTAATGTCGCTCATGACTGTGGGTGAGTGAGAATTAATAAAATGCAAATTTAGTGAAAAAACACCGAAGTCTACGATTTGTAGTTCTCAAAATCGATAATCTTGGGTGTCATGGGGTCGCTATTGAGCTTGTTGAGGTATTTTTCAAAGAAAAATTCAATGATTTCAGTGTCTTTGTGACGTTTCATGCCCAAGTATCGGCGTTGCAACTCGGGGTAGGGCTCAAGTAGCTGTGTGAGTAGCTTGTGGTCGAGCTTGCGGATTGTTTTTGTCGAGAAATCAATGATATAGATGGGAGTTTCTCCATTATGTAAGAGCACAGGCTCCATCACTTCTTCGCCATCAAAATTGATCATGAGGCGCACTTTGCATTTGATGGGATAATCGGTCCAATATCTCACAAAGGCAACCTTGGCCGAGAAATAAAGCGGAATGTAGTTTTTGAAGTCGCTATATTTGCTTTTGAAATGTGAGAGCAAGTAGTTGGCATTCACCAGCCACAGACTATCGCCCACACAAGCTGCAATGGCCGTTTCTTCGATATTTTTTTGTGCTTGCTCTTGCTGTGCCCACAATTCCATTTCATATTCATTGTTGCCAAACACCAAGTTGCCAGCATAGGCAAAATCGGGCTTGTGGGCGAGCATGGCTGCCCAGCTGTTATAGAAATAGACGGTGTCGTTGGCTACAGGTTGAGTAGTGGCAACGCTATCTTGTGCCATGCTTGTTGCAAAAGAGGCGCATAGTAGTGTGAGTGTTATTACAAATTTTTCAAGAGTTTTCATTATCTCAAGATTGAATGTTGCCTGATAGCAGGGGTTAACTCTTTTAGACATACAAATGTAATGATTTATTGTCGTTTTATTATCATTGAGTGTTGGGCTTCTTTTAGCAACCAACCATGATTATAGCTGAAAAATATATTTTTATTGATAAAAATTTGAAATTATTGAACAGAATTATTATATTTGTTACGAAAGAATCGCAAATAGTTGCATATTGGTAATATTTCGTTCCCGATTGCATGTGTTTGATCGAGAAGAAAACAACGAGCTCTGCTCTCGCTCAAGCACCCTATTATTCACCCAAGCAGAGCTTCAGGGGGAAACCACTATGTTAAAACTATCGTTACACATTGCATTGTTAGTGCTATCTGTTGTGTCGTTTTCAACAAGCATGGCACAAGAAAAAACTTGGAGTTTCACTTGGAATAAATCGCGCAGTGCCGGTGGAGAGGGATTTTATGACTTGAAAAGCCATAAAAACACTCAAACCACTACTCTCAACAAATTGACGTGGACTATCACTTCAGATTCCTATTACTATGCCTTCACCGGCAACACGGGCCAACTCATTGGCGGTGGCTCGGTGCCAGCTTCGTGGGTGTCGCTCTACACAACCGATATAGCCGGCAAGGTGAAATGGGTGGAAGTAGAGTCGCGACGCTACCCCGACGATGCTATTGTGGCGCAGTTGGGAGTAGAGGTGAATGGCAATCCCTATCAATCGAGTGGCTCGGCTCAAGTCACGCTCACTGGTAGTTATGTGAAATATAAGTTTGTGCCTCAGGCGGTTGCTCAAGAGGGCAAAATCGATATTAAGCTCGCCCAAACTTCTGCTATGAAAAAAGCATTATATCTCAAGAGCATCACTATCGTGTATGAAGAAACGAGTTCGGCAGTCACAGCCCCCACAATTTCGCTGCCTTCGGGCACCTACGACCAAGCTCAGCAAGTTGTGTTGTCATCGGGCTATGGAGCTGGCGAGGCAACTATTTTTTATACTCTCGATGGCACAAATCCTAAACTCGACGATGGTAGTCGCAAGCAATATCAAGCAGCCATTGAGGTGAAGCAATCGTGCAAGTTGAGAGCGGTGACTCTCAAAAATGGAGAATATAGCACCATTGTAGATGCCAACTATGTGATTAGGCAACCAGCTGGGCTATACTGGGACGTGCAAGAGTTTGAAATGGAAGCTGGCGATAACAGCTATGGCCCCTTCTTGAACAACCCCAACAATGTGTCGCCCATTCGATTTAAGAGTTCCAACGAGAATGTAGCAGTTGTGGGCGACAACGGAGCCTTATTCTCGATTAAGGCTGGCACTTCGCTCATTGCCGCGATATTCAAAGGCGATGCAACATTTTTGCCCGACACGGCTTGGTATATGCTCAATGTCAAGGCCAAAGAGCCATTGATGCCTGTGACGATGACTCCGGCAGGAGGCACGTTCCCTGCTCCAGTCACGGTCACACTCACTGCCACGGGCAAGGCCAAGACCATTTGGTATACAACAACAGCCAACTCGGTTGATGAGTTGCTCGACAAGCCGGTGATTGTAGCAGGGCAAACTGCAACAGTGGTGATCGACCACACTTGCACTTTGCGTGCAGTGGCTGTAGACTATAATAATGTGAGCGTTGAAACTGTGGCCCATTTCGTGATCGAAGATCCTTCGGCAGTCACCACAGTCAATGCTGCCAACTTGCAGCAACGGCGCGTTGTCTACACGCTCGATGGGCGTCGTGTTTTCACTCCCACTGCATCAGGAGTCTATATTGTTGATGGCACTAAAATCTATATTCCATAAATTAATTGTCTCTTTTCAATTCCTATCCTGAAATTCAAGTATATCGCCTCAAAAGTGTCACGCAGCTCTCTATTCTACAAAAAGGCGTGCACACTTTTGAGGCATTTTTTTTTTGGGGGGGGGAGCTTAACCTATTATCTCGATAGGTGAACATGATGACTATCACAGCACATAGGATAATCCTATTGATAGCTTTAATTTCTTGAGTGTGAACAATATAGAGACGATGCGCGCATCGTCTCCCGCACAGCCACCCAAACATATCAATGCACACACTGCAAAGCTGAAACGAAGGCGATGCGTGCATCGTCTTACCAATTTTGGGTTGACATAAATAAAACTCGGCTGTTGCCTCTTTGAGCAACAACCGAGATTTTTGTTGATAGAGGGCGAGTTGTTATTCTTCTTCGCCCTTGTTGGCTTCGTATTCTTTGAGAAGCTTGTCTTGCACATCGCCGGGCACAAGCTCATAGCTGGCAAACTTCATGGTGAATGAAGCACGACCGCCCGTGATTGAACTTAGGGCAGTAGAGTAGCTTGACATTTCTTTCAAGGGCACCTTGGCATTGATTTTTTGCAGACCATTGGCCTCTTCCATGCCCATGATGATGGAACGACGACCTTGCAAGTCGCTCATCACGTCGCCCATGCACTCGGCTGGCATGAGCACTTCAACGTCATACACAGGCTCAAGCACCTTGGGGTTGGCATTCTTGAATGCCTCCGAGAATGCATGACGAGCTGCCAAGCGGAATGAGATTTCGTTGCTGTCAACCGGGTGCATCTTTCCGTCGTAGATGCACACTCTCACGTCGCGGGCATAGGAGCCGGTGAGAGGACCTTCGACCATGCGGTCCATGATGCCCTTTACAATAGCAGGAATGAAACGAGCATCGATTGAGCCACCCACAATGCAGTTGTAGATGATGAGTTTGCCACCCCATTCGAGAGGCATTTCTTGCTTGTCTCTCACGCTCATCTTGAATTCTTGGGCACCAAACTTGTAAACATCGGGTTCGGGCATGTCTTCGTGATAAGGCTCTACAATGAGGTGCACTTCGCCAAACTGTCCCGAACCACCCGATTGCTTCTTGTGACGATAGTCGGCACGAGCAGCCTTGGTGATAGTTTCGCGATAGGGAATTTTGGGTTCCTCATATTCAATCATCACCTTGTCGTTGTTCTCGATGCGCCACTTGAGGGTGCGCAAGTGGAATTCACCTTGTCCCGACACGATAGTTTGTTTGAGTTCCTTTGATTGCTCGATCACCCAAGTTGGGTCTTCCTCGTGCATGCGATTCAAGATTGTGCCCAATTTCTCAATTTCGGCTTCATTCTTGGGCATGATGGCACGTTGATATTTGGGAGCAGGATATTTAATGAAGTCGTAGCGATATTCCACACCCTTGTCGTTGAGAGCATTGCCGGTGCGCACGTCTTTCATCTTCACGGCTGCACCAATGTCGCCTGCTTGAATTTCATCGACTTGAGTTTTGATTTGTCCGCACACTACCGAGAGCTGAGCAAGACGTTCCTTTGAACCACGATCCACATTGTTGAGGTCCATGCCAGCTTTGAGTGTTCCCGACATCACCTTGAAGTAGGACACTTCGCCAATGTGTGGCTCAACTGTGGTTTTAAAGAAATAGAGGCTCAAGGGGCCGTTGGCATCGGGTTTCACCTCTTGGCCTTCGGTGTTGAGGGGAGCGGGCATCTCGTTGGGCATAGGAATCACATTGCCCAAGAATTCCATCATGCGACGCACACCCATATCCTTGCCTGCACTCACGCAGAACACGGGGCAGATGCTTTGATCAATAAGACCCTTGCGAATGCCTTCGCGCATTTCGTCTTCGCTCAAAGCTCCTTGTTCAAAGAACTTGTCCATGAGCTTTTCGTCATTCTCGGCAGCCATTTCAACCAAGGCTTGGTTCATCTCGGTGGCGCGATCCATGTGTTCGGGTGCAATTTCGCTCACGGTGGGTTGTCCGCCATCGGGGCCCCAAGTGAGTTGCTTCATGATGAGCACATCAACCAGTGAGTTGAAGCCCTGGCCGGTAGATACTGGGAACTGAATGGGAATCACCTTGTTGCCAAACACTTCTTTGAGCTGGGCAACCACATTGTCATAGTCGACATTCTCGGCATCGAGCTTGTTGAGGGCAAACACGATGGGTTTATTGAGCTTGTGGGCTGTGCGCACAATGTTTTGTGTGCCCACCTCCACACCATATTGGCTATTCACAACCACCACGCCGGCATCGGTCACGCTCAGCGCAGTATAGGCATTGCCCACAAAGTCGTCCATACCAGGGCAATCAAAGAAGTTGAGCTTCTTGTTGTTGAACTCGGCATAGAAAATAGTGGAGAACACAGAGTAACCATATTCTTTTTCTACAGGGAAATAGTCGCACACGGTGTTGCCGTTTTCGACGTTTCCACGACGGTTGATGATACCACACTCGAAAAGCATTGACTCTGCGAGTGTGGTTTTCCCAGAGCCTTTGCTACCCAAAAGCGAGATGTTTTTAATCTCATTAGTCTTGTAAACCTTCATGTATTAGTAAATTTTTTTAATTGTTAATGTTACAATACTTAATGGTGAAGCACTATATATAGAAAAACTATAGGTAATGTTTCTGCTACAAATATAATGTATTTCTTGGACTAACCTAAATTTTCTTACAAAAAAATGGGCTCAAATGTGAGGTTGTTTGAAAATTTATGATTTTCTTTATTTTTTTGATGTAATTTTGTATTAATGGCAGGTATCTATGTTCACATTCCCTTTTGTGGAGCCAAGTGTGTGTATTGCGATTTCTATTCTACGGTCGATGCACACGATTCTTTTGCACGCTATATCGATGCTGTGCTCGCCGAGGCTCGCTTGCGACACGGCGAGTTGCAGGAACCCATCACCACATTATATGTGGGTGGTGGCACGCCCTCGGTTTTGCCTATCGAGCAGCTTGCTCGCTTGGTGCAAGGATTGAGGGAGGTGTTTGACTTGTCGCAGGTAGTGGAATTTACCGTTGAGGTAAACCCCGACGATGTGACATCATCGTTGGTCCAAGCTTTGGTCCGAGTGGGGTGCAACAGGGTGAGCATGGGTATTCAAAGTTTTGATGACGGCGAACTCAAGTTTATGAATCGTCGCCACACTGCAGCTCAGGCCGTGAATGCTGTGAGAGTGTTGCGTGAGGCTGGCATTGGCAACTTGAGTGTTGATTTAATATATGGTGTTCCCAATCAATCAATGGGCACATGGCTTGCCAATGTGGAGCAGGTTGTCGCGCTCGGTGTGCCACATGTTTCGGCCTATAGTCTCATGTATGAGCAGGGCACTCGCTTGTGGGCGATGCGCCAAGTGGGCAAGGTCAAAGAAATTGAAGAGGAGTTGAGTGTTGGCATGTATCAAGTTTTGGTTGACAAACTCTCGCAGGCAGGTTTTGAGCACTATGAAATTTCCAATTTTGCACGCCATGGCTATCACTCACGTCACAATTCAAGCTATTGGAATCTCACTCCCTATTTAGGTTTGGGGGCGGCTGCCCACAGCTATGATGGAATTGTGCGTCGCTATAATCCCAACAACTACAAGAGCTACATGCAGTTGCTTTTGGTCGAGGGGCATTGTGCCTTTGAGGTAGAGGAAATGCAGCCGTGGGAGCGATATGACGAATATGTGATGTTGCGTTTGCGCACATCTTGTGGCATTGAAAGTGCAGATTTGTTGCAACGTTTTGATCCTCGTTTTCATGATTTTTTCATGACAAGGGTGCGAAAACTAAATGGCACATCTCTCTCGCTCAATCACAGTGATGGGCGTTATTGGATAGCCGAAAACAAGGTGATGCTCACCGATGAAATCACGCGTGAACTGCTGTGGGAGGAATAGCACCAAGAGAAGGAGCTATTTTGAGCCTTACTCGTGGTGATAGGGCTCGTGTCGCAAAATGGTGAAGGCGCGATAGAGTTGCTCGGTGAAGATGAGCCTAATCATCTCGTGAGAAAAGGTCATGCGTGAGAGCGAAATTTTGCCGTTGGCACGGTCATAAACTTCCTGCGAGAATCCATAGGGGCCACCCACAACCAGCACTACTCGCTTGGTGCCACTCGACATGAATTTTTGCACTTGTTGTGAAAACTCTATCGAGGTGTATTCTTTGCCATGCTCGTCGAGCAACACCACATGGTCGCTCTTGTCGAGCATAGCGAGAATGCTTTTGCCCTCATTTTGCTTTTGTTGTTCTTCGCTCAAGTTGCGAGTGTTTTTGGCATCGCCCACATAGGCAATTTCAAAGGGCACATAGTGGCTCAATCGACGTGTATATTCGTCGATGCCCTGTTTCAGGTATCCGGTTGTGGTTTTTCCCACCACGGCAAGCACAATTTTCATAGGGCGAGCATAGTTTTGAGGTCAAAGCCATTGAAATTGTTGATAATCAAGTCGGCTTTGCCTTCGAGCGTGACTTGGGGAAGGGTGGTGGCAAGGGCAATTACCTTAGCTCCCGATTCCTTGCCGGCTTGCAGGCCATTGAGTGAGTCCTCAAACACATAGCAGTTTTTGATGTCTACTCCCAGTAGTTGGGCTCCCAGTAAAAAGCATTCGGGGTCGGGTTTGGGATTTTTCACCATTTCGCCCACTACCACGTTGTTGAATAGCCCTTTGAAGTGGGGGTGCTGGGCATACACGGCATTCATTTTGCGCTTGTCGCTACTGGTGACCACACACATGGGCACTCCTGCCTCGTGCAATTGCTCAATCCATGCAAGAGCATGAGGAAAAAAGGCGTAGCGCATTTGCTCCTGAAAGCTGTCGAGTAGCTGAGTCACCTTTCCTCTGATTTCATCGTTGGGAAAATAGTCGTGCAATATTTTGTGCAGGTTGGAGCCTTTGATCACTTGGGCAAAACCATCGACATGAGTGGGGTAGAGCCTGTCGATTTCTTCCCAAAAACGGGTATAAGTGCCCTCGCTGTCGAGTATCACCCCATCGAGGTCAAATAGCACTCCAATGTTTCGGTTGTTCATCTTTCTACATTTGTGTTAATGTGTGCAAAGTTACACATTTTATTTGTTTAGCTCCTTAATTGAAAGGTGATAAGTCATCTCGTTTTTGGAGAATGAAATAGAGGAGTTGTGGGGCAAAATCATTAATTTTGTGCCAAATTCAGCAATTTCTCACATCATGATAGAAGAAATACAAATACGCGTGACTCCACGCACAGCCCATTCTCTCGACGGGATAGTGCATTACATTGCCAGTGAGCGACACATGACCCACAACCGCATTGGCGGTGTGCGTGTGCTCAAGCGATCGATCGATGCTCGCCAGCGCAATGTGATGGTGAACTTGAAGGTGAGGGTGTATATCGACCAACCTCTTGCAAGCGACCATCTTGTGCCTCCCAACGTCTATAAGCCGGTCGATGGTAAGCGTCAGGCCGTGGTGGTGGGGGCAGGTCCCGGAGGGCTGTTTGCTGCCTTGCGACTCATTGAATTGGGGGTGAAACCCATTGTGCTTGAGCGTGGCAAGAATGTGAGAGATCGCCGTGTTGATGTGGCCAAGATTTCGCGTGAGGGCTTGGTTGACCCCAATAGCAACTATTGTTTTGGCGAGGGTGGTGCAGGGGCCTATAGCGATGGCAAACTCTACACTCGCAGCAAGAAACGTGGCTCGGTTGATCGCATTTTGAGCATTTTTTATCAGCATGGCGCCCATGAAAACATCTTGATTGATGCTCACCCCCACATTGGCAGCGACAAGTTGCCGGGCATCATCGAGCGCATGCGTGCCACCATTCTTGACTGCGGTGGAGAGGTGTATTTTGAAACTCGTGTCACCCGTTTGTTGCTCGACGATGGCGAGGTGAAGGGCGTGGAGTGTGAACATGGCGAGAAATTTAGCGGACCTGTGATTTTGGCGACAGGCCACTCGGCACGCGATGTGTATGAAATGCTTGAGCAAGCTCAAGTGGAAATGGAAACCAAGGGAATTGCCGTGGGAGTGAGACTGGAACACCCACAGCACATCATCGACCAAATTCAATATCACAACAAGGGAGGGCGTGGCGAGTATCTGCCTGCTGCCGAATATAGTTTTGTGACTCAAGTCGATGGCCGTGGAGTTTACTCCTTTTGCATGTGCCCCGGTGGAATTGTGGTGCCAGCTGCCAGTGCCCCCGGGCAATTGGTGGTGAATGGCATGTCGCCCTCCAATCGGGGGAGCTATTGGGCCAATTCGGGCATGGTGGTTGAGGTGCGCCCCGACGATTTGCCTGCTCGCTACCAGCAGTGTGGTGTGCTCAAAATGATGCGTTTTCAAGAAGATTTAGAGCAGTTGTGTTTTGAGCAGGCTGGCAAAAGTCAAGTGGCAGGAGCACAGCGCATGAAAGACTTTGTTGAGGGCAAGCCTTCGCGCCTCATTCCGCCTTCATCATTCTCGGCTGGGTTGCAGTCGTCGCGTCTCGACCAGTGGTTGCCACCTTTCATCGGCAATCGTCTGCGCAGAGGCTTCCAAGTGTTTGGACGCTCGGCACGTGGCTTTTTGACCAACGATGCCATTGTGATTGGGGTTGAAACTCGCACTTCATCGCCTGTGCGCATTCCTCGCAATCATGAAACTTTGCATCACATTCAAGTCAAGGGGCTTTATCCCTGTGGCGAGGGCGCAGGCTATGCTGGTGGCATTGTGTCGAGTGCCATCGATGGCGAGCGTTGTGCCGAAGCCCTTGCCAGTATTTTTTAGCTCATGCGACTTTTGTAGTCGGCATAGGTGAACTCTCGCAACACTTCGATAGTGCCGTCAAGTCGTTGATACACGATGGCTGGGTGGTGAATACCATTGAACATGTTGGTTTTGACTGTGGTGTAGTGATTCATGTCTTGAAACGTGAGTCGCTCGCCTCGTTGCAACTCATGGTCAAAACTCCAGTCGCCCACGAAGTCACCGCTCAGGCATGAGTTGCCCCCAATGCGATAGGTGGGTTGTGTGGCTTCGACTGTGGGCAGGGCTTGCGCGATGTTGGGTTTATAGGGCATTTCAAGACAATCGGGCATGTGGCAGGCAAACGACACGTCAACTATCGCTGTCTTGATGCCACTATTCTCTACTATATCTACAACTGATGATTCTAAATTGCCTGTTTGCCAGCAAAAAGCACTTCCCGGCTCGAGTATTACTTCAAGGTTGGGGTGCTTGGTTTTGAAGGCCTTGAGCAGCTCAATGAGGTGCACGGTGTCATAGTCCTGACGAGTCATGAGATGCCCACCCCCCATGTTTATCCACTTGAGTTGGGGCAAGAAGTGGCCAAATTGACTCTCCACGGCTTCGAGCACTTGTGCAAGGTCGTGTGAGGTTGACTCACACAGGGCATGGAAGTGAAAACCCTCGATACCATCGGGAATTTCTTGCAACTCTTGCGCCATGATGCCAAAGCGAGAGCCCGGGCAACAAGGGTTGTAGATGTCGGTGTCGATAACTGAGCACATGGGGTTGATGCGCAAGCCACAACCAATGTGCCGTGGGCTTGCATCAATCTTGTGCTTGAAGCGCAGGTACTGGTCGACCGAGTTAAAAGTGATGTGTGAACTCCCTTCGATAAAGAGGTCGATCGTGTCGTTGGTATAGGCAGGGCAATAGGTGTGGGCCTTGCAGTGCAACTCCTCGTTGGCAAGTAGCATCTCATTGATTGAGCTGGCTGTTGCCTCAATACCATATTCCCTGAAAATGCCAAACGTTTTCCACAATGCATTGGCCTTGAATGCCATGATGATTTTCACATGGGCTTCGTGGGCAACGTGTGATATGAGCTCAAGATTGTGCTTGAGTTTTTCTTCATAGACGATGAAGTAGGGAGTTTTCAATTTCATTTTATGATTTCAAATTTAGCGAATTTGAGTAAGAGCGTTTTCAAGCCCATCGAGTTGAAGTTGACTGTGATTTTGGGGTCGGCTTGGGTGCTCGTGGCTTCGATTGTGCCTTGCCCAAATCGGGCATGATTGATGAGCGTGCCCTTGCTCAATTCCTCGATGTTGTGAATAGTGAATTTTCCGCTTGCTGTGGCTGTAGCCGAGGCAGAGCGTGCTGTGCTCATGGGGGTGAGTCGTCGAGGCATGGGCACCGGTCGTGCTGGCATGGCATGGCGTGGTGTGTTTGCTTCATGCTCATGCTCACCTCGTGGGGAGCTTGCTTGATAGCCACTTCGATTCCAATTGCTCCGCTCGTTGTCAAAGTCAAGGTCGTCTTCTTGCCGGTAGAATGATGTGCGGTCTATCGTGAGCAGTTGCGGGTCGATGTCGCCAATGAATCGGCTGGGTGTCACCGTTGTCATTTGACCGTTAAGGGTGATTGTGTCGGCATGAAAAATCGTGCACACTGTTTTGGCACGCGTGATGGCCACATAAAAAAGTCGGCGCTCTTCTTCGATTTGTGCCATGGTTTCCTTGCTCTTGTAGGAGGGGAAGCGGTCTTCTTCAACGCCGGCAATCATCACATTCTTAAATTCCAGCCCTTTGGCTGCATGCACGGTCATGAGTGTCACACAAGGGCCTTGATTGCCATCGCTGGTGTCTTGGTCGGTGGCAAGCGACACCTCTTTCATGTAGTCGGCAAGCCTGATGCCCTCGTCGCCAGTTTCTTCGCGCTTGCTCTCAACAAACTCGCGAGTGCTACTCAACAGCTCGTTGAGGTTTTCTTGCCTTGAGATATTTTCGGGCGTGTTGTCGCTCATGAGCACCTTGAGCAGTTGGCTACGCTCAATAATTTTGGTGGCAAGCTCATGGGCATCGATGGGGGTACTATTAAGTTCAATAAAGCCATCAATAAGGCTTTTAAAACTCAACAACTTGCTCAATGTGCCTTTGTTCACAGCAAGGTTATAGCTCTCGGGGGCACTGATCACCTGCCACATGCTCACACCATGATCGGTTGCAGTGGCTTGAATTTTCTTCAGGGTGGTTTCGCCTATGCCACGGGTGGGGTAGTTGATGATGCGGCGCAACGCCTCGTCGTCGTCGGGATTTTGCGTGATGCGAAAGTAGCAAATGGCATCTTTCACTTCCTTGCGTTGGTAGAAGGCAAGTCCGCCATAAATGCGATAGGGAATGGCCATGCGCGTGTTGCCATGGTCGTTTTTGAGTCCGCCCGAAGCGAGAGCTTTCTCGATGCTGCGCGACTGGGCATTGGTGCGATACAAGATGGCAAAGTCGTCCCAACTTGAGCCTTGCTCGCGCTTGAGTTTGGCAATCGTGTTGGCTATCACAAATGCCTCTTCATATTCGGTCATGCATCTCACCACCTGCACTTTGCGCCCTTTGTCGTTTTTCGAGAAAATGTGCTTGGGAATTTGATGCTGGTTTTTCTCGATGAGAGAATTGGCGGCGGCAATGATGTTTTGGGTAGAGCGATAGTTTTGCTCCAACTTAAAGGTTTTGAGCTGGGGATATTGCTTTTCAAGCCCCAAAATGTTGCTAATGTTGGCACCTCGAAATGAGTAGATGCTTTGGGCATCATCGCCCACAATGCAAAACATTTTGCGTTGTGCTGTGAGCTGTTTCACAATGAGATATTGGGCAAAATTGGTGTCTTGGTACTCGTCGATGAGCACATAGCGAAATTGTTGCTCATAGCGTTGCAACACGTCGGGGTTGTCGCGCAACAGCAAGTTGGTGTAAAACAGCAGGTCGTCAAAGTCCATGGCTCCCGCAATGCGACAACGCTTGCAATAGCTGGCATAGATTTTTGCCGTGAGAGGACGACGGCTATTGCGATCTTCGGTCACAATATCGGCATTGCTGGCATAGTCTGCCGGCGAAAACATGGCATTTTTCATCATCGAGAAGCGCGATTGCAGTGCCGATGGCTTGTAGAGCTTTTCGTCGAGTTGCATGCCTTTCACAATTTGCTTGATGAGTGATAGCGAGTCGCTTGTGTCATAGATAGTGAAGTCGTGCTTAAAGCCCAGTCGCTCGGCATTCAGGCGCAAAATGCGATAGAAAATGCTGTGAAAAGTGCCCATCCACAGCTTGCTCGCCACTTCCTTGCCCACCAGTGGCTCTATGCGCTCGCGCATTTCTCGTGCTGCCTTGTTGGTGAAAGTGAGTGCCATGATGCGCCATGGCTCATAGCCCTCGTTGATGAGGTGCACAATCTTGTAGGTGAGCACACGCGTTTTGCCCGAACCTGCTCCGGCAATCACTAGTTGAGGTCCGTCCATATACACCACAGCGTCGCGCTGTTGCGAGTTGAGTTGATCTAAATAGTTCTCCAAAATATAATCGACATCACAATGTTTCTGAATCAAGGAAAAAATCCCATGGCAAAGTTAATCATTTTCCATCAATCGCCCACATTCCCTCTTCTCAACTCCTCGCCATAATTTTGTAATGTGGCTCAACAAGTCAATTGTACTGCTTGCAAGGGAGGAGAGGGGTGTGCTACAAGCGAATAAGAGAGCGCACCCTTTTTGGGGGGCACACTCTCTTTGTTCTATTACGTGATTTTTTTATGTTTTACACTTCCTCATAGGGAACATCTTCGGCTCCTGTTGGTTGGCCTCCGTTTTGAGCACCTCCTGCTCCAGGATTGCCACCTTGGAAGCCTTGACCACCGGGTTGAGGACCTCCCTGCTGAGCACCGGCTTGGCCATAAAGGTCTTGCGAAGCGGCATGGAACTTCTCGTTGAGTTCGTTCATCGCTGTGTCGATTGCGGCGAGGTCTTGATTTTTGTGAGCCTCTTTGAGTTTTTCAAGTGCAGCCTCAATTTCGGCTTTCTTGTCGGCTGGCAACTTGTCGCCCAAGTCTTTCAAACTCTTTTCGGTTTGGAAAATCATGCCGTCGGCTTGATTGATTTTGTCGATGCGCTCTTTTTCCTTCTTGTCGGCCTCGGCATTGGCGTTGGCTTCATCTTTCATGCGTTGAATTTCGGCATCGCTCAAGCCACTCGAAGCCTCTATGCGAATGCTTTGTTCCTTGTTGGTTGCCTTGTCGAGAGCTTTCACATTCATGATACCATTGGCATCAACTTCAAACGACACTTCAATTTGTGGCACTCCGCGCGGTGCAGGTGTGATGCCGTCGAGATGGAACTTGCCAAGCGTTTTGCAGTCTTTAGCCATGGGGCGTTCGCCTTGTAGCACATGAATTTCAACCGATGGTTGATTGTCGACAGCTGTTGAGAACACTTGGCTCTTGCGAGTGGGAATGGTTGTGTTGGCTTCAATGAGCTTGGTCATCACTCCACCAAGTGTTTCGATACCCACCGACAGGGGCACAACATCGAGCAACAGCACATCTTTCACTTCGCCTGTCACAACACCACCTTGAATGGCAGCACCCACGGCTACAACCTCGTCGGGATTCACGCCCTTAGAAGGTTCTTTTCCAAAGAATTGCTTCACAACCTCTTGCACGGCAGGAATGCGAGTAGAACCACCCACCAAAATCACTTCGCTAATATCGCTGGTCGATAGTCCGGAGTCGGCAAGAGCTTTGCGACAGGGTTCGAGAGTGCCTTGAATGAGGTCGTCGCACAATTGTTCAAATTTGGCACGGGTGAGGGTCTTCACCAAGTGACGTGGCACATTGTCAACCACAGTGATATAGGGCAGGTTCACCTCGGTGCTGGTCGAACTCGAAAGCTCGATTTTGGCTTTCTCGGCAGCTTCTTTGAGGCGTTGTTTGGCCATGGGGTCTTTGCGCAGGTCGGTTCCTTCTTCGTTCAAGAATTCTTCAGCCAGCCAGTCGATAATGCGTTGGTCAAAGTCGTCACCGCCCAAGTGGGTGTCGCCATTGGTTGCTTTCACTTCTACCACACCATCGCCCATATTGAGAATGGAAATATCAAATGTGCCACCACCCAAGTCAAACACAGCCACGTTGCGGTCGTCGGTACCCTTGTCAAGGCCATAGGCCAGTGCTGCCGCAGTGGGCTCATTGACAATGCGCTCAACCTTGAGACCTGCAATTTCGCCAGCTTCTTTGGTGGCCTTGCGTTGCGAGTCATCAAAGTAGGCTGGCACTGTAATCACAGCCTTGTCTACGCTTTGTCCCAAATAGTCTTCGGCAGTTTTCTTCATTTTTTGAAGCACCATGGCCGAGATTTCTTGTGGAGTGTATTGGCGACCATCAATTTCAACACGTGGTTGATTGTTGCCATTGTTCACCACTTTATAAGGCACACGGCTCACCTCTTGACTCACCTTGTCGAAGGTTTCTCCCATGAAACGCTTGATTGAATAGACAGTGCGAGTGGGGTTGGTGATAGCCTGACGCTTGGCAGGGTCGCCCACTTTGCGCTCTCCGCCATCGATGAAACCTACAATCGAAGGTGTGGTGTTGCGACCTTCGGCATTAGGAATCACTACTGTATTTTTTCCTTCCAGCACAGCAACACAAGAGTTGGTTGTGCCCAAGTCAATACCAATTATTTTTCCCATAATCTTATTTTATTTTTTTATTGTTTATAATCAACTACTATTATCAAGTTTTCTTGTGTCAAAACTCGACATCACTCAATTTTGCAACGACCGTGCCAAAGTGAACTCTTGCGACATGCTGACAAAAAAATGACATAATGTCAATTTTGCTCAATTTCACACCGCGATTTTCTGCCATCATCGACATAGCAACTGGCATGAATGGTAGAGAAGCCACTTGGTTGCTTTTTTAGGACTTATTGCACAGAGATTATGACAAAAGGTTGCTCAAAAGTCAATATTTTATATTATATTTGCGCATCATTGATTTAAAGATGAGTGTTACTATTGCGAAACATTAACTAACATATACAACTAATTAAAAAATAAAATCATGCAGATTTCACACATTGAACACGTGGGTATTGCTGTGACTTCACTTGAAGAAGCAATTCCTGTTTACGAGAAGTTATTGAACACCAAGTGCTACAAAATTGAAGAAGTTGAAGAACAACGCGTGAAAACAGCTTTCTTGAAAGTTGGAGAAACCAAGATCGAACTTCTTGAAGCCACAAGCGAAGATAGCGCCATTGCTAAATTCATCGAGAAGAATGGTGGCCGTGGTGGAATCCAGCATTTGGCATTTGCTGTTGAAGATGGCTTGGCTGCAGGTCTCAACCAGCTCGAAGAAGATGGCGTTAAACTCATCGACAAAACTCCTCGCAAGGGTGCCGATGGCTTGAACATAGCTTTTGTTCACCCCAAGAGCACATGTGGAGCTTTAACTGAACTCTGTGAAAACCCTAACAAATAAATACGGCAATGAGTAAGCAACTCGAAAAAATCCAAGAACTGATTGAAAAGCGTGCTGCTGCACGCTTGGGTGGTGGCGAAAAAGCTATTGCCAAGCATCACGAAAAGGGCAAAATGACTGCTCGTGAAAGAATTGATGTGCTTCTTGACGAAGGTAGCTTTGAAGAACTTGACATGTTTGTGCGTCATCGTTGCACCAACTTTGGCATGGAGAAGAAATCCTTTGACGGAGATGGTGTTGTCACTGGTTATGGAACTATCAATGGTCGCCTTGTTTATATCTTTGCACAAGATGCAACCGTGTTTGGTGGCTCGTTGAGCGAAACCATGGCTTTGAAGATTTGCAAAATCATGGATTTGGCTATGACCAATGGTGCTCCTTGCATTGGCTTGAACGACTCTGGTGGTGCTCGCATTCAAGAAGGCATCAATGCTTTGGGTGGCTATGCCGAGATTTTCCAACGCAACATCAATGCAAGCGGTGTGATTCCTCAAATTTCGGCCATTCTTGGTCCTTGTGCCGGTGGTGCAGTTTATTCTCCAGCACTCACCGACTTTATTATTATGTGTCAGGGCTTGAGCTACATGTTCCTCACCGGTCCCAAAGTAGTGAAAACTGTGACAGGTGAAGACGTGAGTCAAGAGCAATTGGGTGGAGCCAAGGTGCATGCCACAAAATCGGGTGTAGCACACTTTGCCGCTCAAAATGAAGAAGAAGCTATCACACTTGTGAAGCAATTGTTGAGCTACATGCCCAGCAACAACATGGAAGAAGCTCCTTGCGTTGAGTGCACCGATCCCATCGACCGTGCCGAAGATGCGTTGAATGCAGTAATCCCCGAAAATCCCAACGACCCCTACAACATGTATGACGTGATAGGGCAGGTGGTTGATAATGGCGAGTTCCTTGAAGTGCACAAAGATTGGGCCAAAAACATTATTGTTGGTTTTGCTCGATTCAATGGACAATCGGTGGGCATTATTGCCAACCAACCCAACTACATGGCAGGTGTGCTTGACGTGAATGCCAGCCGCAAGGGTGGTCGCTTTGTGCGTTTTTGCGACGCTTTCAACATTCCATTGGTTACACTGGTTGATGTTCCCGGCTTCTTGCCTGGCACACAACAAGAGTATAATGCTGTGATCATGAATGGTGCTAAGTTGCTCTATGCCTATGGCGAGGCTACTGTGCCCAAAATCACAGTCACTCTGCGCAAGAGCTATGGCGGTAGCCACATTGTGATGAGCTGTAAGCAATTGCGTGGCGACATGAACTATGCATGGCCAAGTGCCGAAATTGCAGTGATGGGTGCTGCTGGTGCTGCTGGTATTCTTTATGCCAAAAATGCCAAAGTGGCTAAGACCGATGCTACTGCTGCCAAGGAAGCCGGCGATGAGAACAAGGCTAAGCAAATCATGGACGATTACAAAAAGTTTATTGCCGAGAAGGAACAAGAATACAACGACTTGTTCTGCACTCCCTATAATGCTGCCAAATATGGCTATATCGATGATGTGATTGAGCCACGCAACACTCGTTTCCGCATTATTCGTGCCTTGGAGCAAACTCGCACCAAGAAGCTCACCAATCCTGCCAAAAAGCATGGTAATATACCTCTTTAATCTTAAATAAAAATTGAAGAGATGAATAAAAAAATTATTTTTCTACTGTTTGCTACTATTTTCTCGCTGAGTGTGATGGCACAGGGACACAAAAACCTGCGCATTACCGAAGTGATGATTCAAAGTAGCGACACAGTTAATGCCGGCAAAGCCACAGGTTGGGTTGAACTTTACAACTCGTCTTATGGCACCTATGCCATCGAGAAGATGTTTATCACCAACAAGAAGTATGACGAAATTTTCACTGCTGCCAATCGTGCCGAAGCTGCCCGACTGGAAAAAATTGAAGATGATGATGCCGTGCTTCGCTATTTGAGCGCCAACCCCATGAAAACGGGCGTGTATATGGTGCCTCGTGGTGATGAAAGAAACACCCAAGTGGGACCACACATGCAGGTTGTGTTCAATGCCGATGCCAATATTATTGCAGGCACCTATCACCTGCCATTTGTTTTCACCCCCGGGCAAGACAACTATCTTGCACTTTATGATGTAAATGGTGATTTGGTCGATCAAGTCACAATTCCTGCCAACTTGCCTGCAGGTCAATCCTATGCCTTGAAAGAGGAAGGACGCCTGCCAGTTGCCGACACAGCTTTCAATCCCGACAAGTGGGAAATGCGCGACAACAGCTCAATTGCCAAGGCAATCACTCCAGGCAATTTCAACACTCGTCATGCCAACGAAAACATCGAAAAGTTCCACAAGGGCGACCCCAATGGCCTTGTAATCACTGTGATTGCAATGCTCATTGTGTTCTCGGCTCTTGCTTTGCTCTTCTTGCTGTTTAAACTCTTTGGTGTGGTGAGCAATAAGGCCGATAAAAAGGAGGAAGAAGTGGTTGCTCCTCGTGAGGAAACACCTGCTCCTGCTGTTCAGGCTCAAGCCTCCTCCAGTGACGACGAAATTGCTGCAATATGCATGGCTCTTTATCAGCATTTTAATGCTCATGATGAGGAAAGCGGAGTGCTGACATTCAATCGCGATAGCCACACTGCATGGAATTCCAAGTCGGCCATGATGCGCCAATTGCCCTCACGCAAATAATTTTGTTTATAATTTTATAAAACAACACTTTACATCACAAAAAAAATGAAAGAATATAAATATAAAATCAACGGAACCGAATATAAGGTTGCTATTGGCGATGTTGACGAAAACAATATTGCTCATGTTGAAGTCAATGGCAAAGCCTATGACGTTGAACTTGAAGACAAGCCCAAGATTGCTCCTGTTGCCAAGCGAGTAGCTCCTGTAGAATCGGCTCCTGCTGCCAAACCTGTAGCAAAGCCCAAGAAAGCAGCCACTGCTGCTGGTGACTTTGTGATTGAATCACCACTTCCCGGCACTATCAAGGAGCTTTATGTTAAAGAAGGCCAAGCAGTAAAAGCCGACGATGTGGTATGCATTCTCGAAGCCATGAAGATGGGCAATGAAATTCATGCCGGTCAAGATGGCGTTGTGAAATCAATCAATGTTAACAAGGAAGATTCTGTCCTCGAAGGCGACACAATCATGATAATTGCATAAAAGTCATGTTAGCAGAATTTAGTATTACAGAAAACTTAATCCAGTTTTGGAACTTCACAGGTTTCGCCAACTGCGATTATGCCAATCTCATCATGATTTGCTTTGGCTTGCTATTTATTTGGCTTGCCATCAAACATGATTTTGAGCCCATGTTGCTCGTTCCCATTGGTTTTGGTATCCTTGTGGGCAACATACCCTTTCAACCGGGAAACGAGATTGGTGTGTATGAAGAAGGGTCGGTGCTCAACATCTTGTATCAAGGTGTAGTAAAGGGCTGGTATCCACCACTCATTTTCTTGGGTATTGGTGCCATGACCGACTTTGGTTCGCTCATAGCCAACCCCAAGCTCATGCTTGTGGGAGCCTCTGCACAATTTGGCATCTTTGGAGCCTATATGGTTGCTTTGGCCATAGGATTCATGCCCGACCAAGCTGGAGCCATTGCCATTATTGGTGGTGCCGATGGCCCTACTGCCATTTTCTTGTCGGGTAAACTTGCCCCCAACTTGCTGGGTGCCATTGCCGTGTGTGCCTATTCCTATATGGCACTCGTGCCAGTGATTCAGCCCCCCATCATGCGCCTTTGCACATCCAAAAAAGAGCGCATGATTCACATGAAACCCGTGCGCAAAGTGTCAAAAGACGAGAAGATTATCTTCCCCATCGTGGGCTTGCTTCTCACCTGCTTCTTTGTGCCTTCAGGACTTCCTCTGTTGGGTATGCTTTTCTTTGGCAACTTGTTGAGAGAGTCGGGTGTAACCACACGTTTGGCCAAAACTGCAAGCAATGCGATGACCGATATTGTGACCATGATTTTAGGACTCACAGTGGGATGTTCAACCCAAGCCTCGCAGTTCTTGACCATCAGCACCGTTAAGATTTTCTTCTTGGGTGCAATGGCATTCATCATTGCCACATTCACCGGTGTGCTCTTTGTGAAGTTGATGAACCTGTTTTTGCCAAAAGACAGCAAGATCAATCCTCTCATTGGCAATGCAGGGGTGTCGGCCGTGCCAATGGCAGCACGCATCTCCAACGATGTGGGCTTGAAATATGACCCCCGCAACTACTTGCTCATGCACGCCATGGGGCCCAATGTGGCTGGTGTGGTAGGCTCGGCAGTAGCAGCAGGTGTGCTTCTTGGCTTCTTGGGCTAATCAAAGCAACACAATTCGGGCTAAACAACCGAAAAAGCAGTCAAAAAGAACCAAAATAAATGATAAAGGCAAGGAAAAGCCTAAGATAGTTTCTTATTGCGGCCTAATGACCGATTGAGGTTAAATAATTCACGAGGAGGGTGTGCCCAATGGCACACCCTCCTTTTTCACAAAAGTTCCACCCACCAAGAAAATTCCAGTTCAGTCCCAATATTTACGGCATAAAAAATGCCTTAGAATGGTTGGGTATCGCTTCCCTGAACGGAAGCAGTCATACCGCCACTCCAAAGCATTTATTTCGTGCAAAGGTAATCAAAGATTTTGAAAATCTCCAACGTAGATTCAACTTCAAAATGCAACTACGTTTGCAAATTTAAGTAAAAGGTC
>CAMYCE010000027.1 GCA_947254205.1 uncultured Prevotellaceae bacterium | reverse complement strand
AATCGGGTAAGGGCGTTATGTGTTGGTTTAAATTTCAAATGAAAGAGCCGTGTATTTTTCACACACAACTGTGAGCGATTGCTGTGGCAGGGTGAGCGATTGTGTGCTTATTTTGTGTTCAAAAAAAGCAAAATGGAAAGCACAACTCAACTCATGAAACTCTCGGAGCCTCAAATGCTCAAATTGTGGAAACTCATCATGCACCTGCAACCCATGCACCGCGATTGCACCATCGAGCGCGAAGATGGCGTTGATGTCGACAGCCTGCTCTTGCTTGAAATGGGCTGCTGGTATGCCCACCTGCTCGAAACCGCCCCTGTCGAGTGGCTCCCTGTCGACGACGTGAAAGGCATGTGTCGGCTGGCCATGAGCGACAACGGCGTGGTCACCGCCACCATGCCCTGGCATTGTGTGCGCCCTGTTGAGTGGAAACTCAAAGGATGGAAACGAAGTGTCACCACATTTCTACAGCCCGACGCCCCTGCAGCCCTTGCCCAATTCAACGAGTGGACTCAAGGCGGTTGCCACTGCCCTGCAATCATCAACAACGGGGCGACCATGCAGTTGTTCTCGACACCCAAAAACAGCTCACCCTCGCTTGAGCTGGCTCGATGCATCGTGAAGCCTCTCGACGGCAGCTATGTCTTTAGCCCGGCAGCCTTGCACACTATTTCTCACTGGAACAAAACTCCACCAGCCCTGCGTTAATCTTCTTCCCCCACAACCACAATTGCATTTAAACACCTAATATACAATAGATTATCATGCACAACATAAAATCAAGCCACATCACCAAACCGCTCAACAAACTGATATACAACACTATAACTCAAAGCAAAATTCACCAACAACACCACTAAAAATCACATTTAAGCTATTTTTTTACCACCACTATTTTGGATTTTTGAGCAAGTGTGCTATCAACACTATGGCTTTTAACCGTCACATTGCTATCAAGCAAAAGGTGATGGCAATAAAAATGGTGGCTTGGGAATCATAGTTTTAGATTCTTTTAGTAACTTTGCAATCACAATACAGTAAAATCATAACGCAACACGACAATAAACTATGGAAGAAAAGAAATTTAAACGCACGCTTGTCACGACAGCCCTGCCCTATGCCAACGGCCCTGTGCACATTGGCCACTTGGCTGGCGTATATGTTCCTGCCGATATTTACACTCGCTACCTGCGCCTCAAGGGCGAAGATGTGGTGATGATTGGCGGTAGCGACGAGCACGGTGTGCCCATCACCATCAAAGCCAAAAACGAGGGTGTGACACCGCAAGACATTGTTGATCGCTATCACAACATCATCAAGACCTCGATGGAGGGCTTGGGCATTTCTTTCGACATTTATTCTCGCACCACATCTGAAACCCATCGCAAGACAGCCAGCGCGTTTTTCAAAAAACTCTATGACAAAGGCGAATTTCTTGAAAAAACCAGTCAGCAACTCTATGACGAGAAAGCCGGGCAATTTCTTGCCGACCGCTATGTGACAGGCACTTGCCCCCACTGTGGCTTTGACCATGCCTATGGCGACCAGTGCGAGTCGTGTGGCACCAGCCTCAACGCCACCGACCTCATCAACCCCAAGAGTGCCCTCACCGGCAATGTGCCCGTGTTCAAGGAAACCACCCACTGGTATATGCCCCTCGACAAGTGGGAGCCAGCCCTGCGCAAGTGGATTCTTGAAGATCACAAAGAGTGGAAACCCAACGTGTATGGCCAGTGCAAATCGTGGCTCGACGACCACCTGCAACCTCGCGCCGTGACGCGCGACCTCGACTGGGGCATCAAAGTGCCCATTGAGGGAGTTGAGGGCAAGGTGCTCTATGTGTGGTTTGACGCGCCCATTGGCTACATCAGCAACACCCAAGAGCTGTTGCCCAACGATTGGGAAAAATACTGGAAAGACAAAGACACACGCATCATTCACTTCATTGGCAAAGACAACATCGTGTTTCACTGTCTCATCTTCCCTGCCATGCTCATGGCCGAGGGTAGCTATCAGTTGCCCGAAAACGTGCCTGCCAATGAGTTCTTGAACCTTGAAGGCGACAAAATCTCGACCAGCCGCAACTGGGCCATTTGGCTCAACGAATATCTCGAAGAGTTCCCGGGCAAGCAAGACGTGTTGCGCTATGTGCTCACAGCCAATGCGCCCGAAACCAAAGACAACGACTTCACTTGGAGCGACTTCCAGCAACGCAACAATAGCGAGCTGGTGGCCATTTATGGCAACTTTGTGAACAGGGCTTTGGTGCTCACTCACAAGTATTTTGATGGCATTGTGCCCACAGCCCACGAGCTCAACGACTATGATCGTCAAATCTTGGGCGAGATTGAAGCCGTGAAAGGCACATTGAGCGACAATATTGAGCATTTTCACCTGCGCGAAGCCTTGAAAGATGCCATGACTCTTGCACGCATTGGCAACAAATATCTTGCCGACACCGAGCCTTGGAAACTTGCCAAGACCGACATGCAACGTGTGGAAACGATCATGAACATCGCCATTCAAATATGCGCCAATCTTGCCATTGCCTTTGAGCCCTTCCTGCCCTTCAGTAGCAAGAAGTTGCGCGACCTGCTGGGCATGCCCGAAGTGAACTGGGACAAACTGGGCCGCATCGACATTTTGCCTGCTGGCGCTCATGTTGAAAAGCCCGTGTTGCTCTTCGAGAAAATCGAAGACGACGTGATTGAGGCACAACGCGCCAAGCTGGCACGCATCAAGCAAGAAAACATCGTCAACAACTTCACCCCTCGCGCCATTGCCGGCCCTGCCACTATCGACGACTTTGGCAAACTCGACATCAGAGTGGGCACTGTGGTTGAATGTGCCAAGGTGAAGAAAGCCGACAAACTGCTGCAATTTAAAATCGACGATGGCTTGGGCGGCCGCACCATTGTGAGTGGCATTGCCAAGCACTACCGGCCCGAAGACTTGATTGGCAAGCAAGTGTGCTTTATCGCCAACTTCCCCCCTCGCAACTTCAAAGGCATCGAGAGCCAAGGCATGATTTTGAGTGCCGAAGATGCCGATGGCCGCTTGGTGGTGATAGGCCCCACCGGTGCAGTGAAACCCGGTGTGCAGGTTAAATAACACACCCTCCGTTGCCCCCCCCTTCAAGCATGAAACGGCAAAACGACACGATATTGTGTGTGAGCGATATGGACGGGACACTACTGGGTAGTGACTCGCTCATATCGCCCACCTCCACACGATTGCTCAACCATGCTATCGAGCAAGGTGTGCTCTTCACCGTGGCCACAGCACGCACCCCCGCCACTGTGGTGCCACTCATGAGCAAGCTCAACACCACCTTGCCTTTCATTTGCCTCAATGGAGCCGCCTTGTGGGACAATAGGTTGCACAACTACACCCATGTCAACTCGCTGAGCGAAGACACCGTGCAAGCCATTGCCGGCGTGTATCGGCGGCACGGCTTGTGCCCTTTTATCTATCGCAGGCATGGTCACCTCATTCACACCTTTCATGCAGGCGAGATGTCGGCCCAAGAGCAACAATTTGTTGAAGAGCGTCAAGGGCTGGAGCTCAAGAAATTTTTTCTTGACAGTCCCAACTATCCACATAGCGACGACCGAGCCATGCTCATCTTCTCGATGCAAAACTATGAGTGCCTGCACCCCATCTATGAAGAAATCAACGACACCATCGACTGCTCACCCGTGTTTTATCACGACATTTTTGACCACAATTCGGGCATTCTCGAAATCTATGCCCCCGGGGTGAGCAAAGCAGCAGCTGTGCAACGCCTCATGAGCGAAACGAGAGCCACACGCACCATTGTGTTTGGCGACAATCGCAACGACATGCCCATGATGCAAGTTGCCAGCCACAGCGTGGCAGTGGGCAATGCCTTCGACGAGGTGAAAAACACAGCAAGCGAAGTCATTGGCCCCAACACCCACGACGCCGTGGCCCACTATATCACCGATCATTTTTTATGAACCATTATCAATAATAAAAAGCGATGAAAACTTCCAAATTTTTCTTCGCAACCACCTTGTTGCTGGCCACAGCCACCACACAAGCACAAGAACCGACAAACACAACCTCTATTCCCAACTTCAACCACAGCATTTCCTTTGAGATTGGTGCTCCCAACAACTTGCTGGGCGTGAACTATGACAGACGCCTCAAGCAAGGCTCGCCTTGGGGAGTGCGCACCGGTTTTGGCTTTGGCTTCTACAAAAACAACTTTTATGGATTGGGGGGCGAGACAACCTATTGCTACAACATTCCACTCGAAGTCAACTACTTGCCGGTAGAGAAGAAAAGCAAGGTTGATGCCTTTGCCTATCTCAACATTGGCTATCGCCATGTGGCCAACAATGGCTTTGTGTTTCGTGCCGGAGTGACACCCCACTCGTCATTCTCACCAACTCGCGCAACAACGGAGGCAAAATGGGCTTTGTGCCCTACATCAGCTTGGGCAAAGCATTCTAAATGCAACACTGCCTACGATTTTTCGCTTGCTCATACCGTGCCTCGTCTTCGTTTCAGTTTTCATGTTTTTGAGACGGTGAGGGAGACGATGCATGCATCGTCTCTACATTACTATCATACAATCATTTAGACTTATATAAGTATTGTTTCACTTTTCGGTATCGTTGCGCCAAGCCGAGGCCGAGCGGTTGAGATTTTCGCGAGCCATGTTAAACTCGGCATTAAACTCCTCGTCGGTGAGCTGATAGCTGAGATTACCCTTGTGGCGACGTGCCAAGGCTTCGCTCACCTCACGGGCTCTCGCACGATCGTTGAGAATGTGGTAAATCGTCATTTTATTGGCCAAAGCATGGTCAATGGCATCGGGATTGTCGACCGAGTCTTTCAACACCCTGTCACACACTGCAAGAGCCTTCTCGGCATAGTAACGCGACGAGTCGGCTTTGCCCTCCATCATGAATTTTCCTGCAAAAAATTGCAACCTCACAAAGTTGTTGGGGTCTTTATCGAGAATCGACTCTTGCAACCTCATCGCCTCACGCATGCGCCCTGCATGAGCCAGCAACTGGCTGCGAGTGAGCGTCACATAAAACCGCCCCTGCTGGGTGGTGTCGATGCGACTCAGGCTGTCGTTCAAGGCCATAGCACGCTCAAAGGCGCGCGGGTTGTCGTTGGTCTCATACTCATCGATTAAATCCTCCATTTCTCTACTCATATACTCAATGCGTGTGCTATCGCTCAAAGGCGCGTCCAATGACTCATCATGAGCCACAGCCATCACGCCCGAAACTTCTTGATCGACACCAGTGGCACGATTGCAGCAACACAGCACCATGAGTGCAGGGAGCACAAGCAACAAAACTCTCATCTCTAAAAACTTTCTTAAAAATTCACACGATTTTGATGCACAAAATTACTCATTTTACTACTAACTGCATCGCTTTTCCACGTTATTTATAAAAATAGTGGGAGAATTGTTTTTAAATTTTGAGAATAACCATTAATTTTGCAAGCTGAAAACAGTGAAAAATTAATTTAGTTATTATACAATACAATATGGCTAAGCAAGAAAAAGGTAGTGCTCGTACCTCATTGGAAGGAATCAACGATTCTTTGTCGTCATTTGAGCAAAAAGTTGAACAAAACAAAAAGTACATCTATTGGGTGCTTGCAGGTGTAGCAGCAATTGTTGCCGGTGTGCTCATATACATCTACGCCATTCGCAACCCGGGCATTGAAGACGCCAAGAAGCAAATCAGTCAGGCCGACATGGTGCTCTTGCAGCAAAACAACCCCGATAGTGCCCTCACCCTCTATAAGCGAGTGTTTGACAACTCAAGCTACAAGCCCGCCAACCGTGCAGGCCAAATGGCTGGTATTCTTCTCTACCAAAAGGGAAAATATGACGAGGCTATTCAATATCTTGAAAAGACAAGTGCCGATGGCAAAATTGCCGGTCCTGCCGTGAAATCGCTGCTGGGCGACTGCTACGTCAACAAGAAAAACTATGACAAGGCTTTGAGTGCCTATGACGATGCCATTAAACTTGCTGGCGACAACGCCAACTACACGCCCATGTTCATGCTCAAGAAAGCCACAGTGCAACACGCCCTCAAAAAATACGATGGCGAGCTTGAAACCTATGAGACTCTCAAGAGCAAGTTCCCCCAATATGCTCTCATGAACAACTTCAACATCGACAAATATATCGAACGTGCCAAAGCTCTTGCAGGCAAATAAACTTCGATGATTTTTTCGATTAATCAATGATAAAGAAGGTCTTGATGGCTCAACAGAGTCTCAAGACCTTTTTCTTGTGCAGTTCAAGCAAAGTGGCTAACTTTGCCCTTAAACTAACAAAACACAAAATCAAGATGATGAAAACTATCTATAAGCGCATCTTGCTCAAATTGAGCGGAGAATCGCTCATGGGCGAGCAGGGATATGGCATCGACCCTCAACGAGTGAACGACTATTGCGAGCAAATCAAAGAATTGGTTGAGGCTGGCGTGGAAGTAGCCATCGTGATTGGTGGAGGCAACATCTTTAGAGGGCTCAAAGGAGCCACCCAAGGCTTCGACCGAGTGAAAGGCGACCAAATGGGCATGCTTGCCACCGTGATCAACTCGCTGGCACTGGCTTCGGGACTTGAAGCCATGGGGCAACCAGCACAAGTGCTCACTGCCATTGGCATGTTTCCCATTGGAGAGCAATATAGCAAGTGGCGCGCTATCGAGGCAATGAAACAGGGCAAGGTGGCTATCATGTCGTGTGGCACAGGCAACCCCTTCTTCACCACCGACACCGGCTCGGCACTGCGTGGCATTGAAGTGGAAGCCGAGGTGATGCTCAAGGGCACACGCGTCGACGGCATCTACACTGCCGACCCCGAGAAAGACCCCACCGCCACAAAATTTGACAAAATCACCTACGACGAGATTTATAGCCGTGGACTCAAGGTGATGGACATGACAGCAACCATCATGTGCAAAGAAAACAACTTGCCCATTCATGTGTTTAACATGGACGTGAAAGGAAACTTGCGCAAGGTGATTGCAGGCGAGCCTTGTGGCACACTGGTGTATCAAGACTAACCCAAAATCACACACACATACGCTTCACTGATAAGGAAGCTAATTATCGTAATGAACATATTTTTTTCACGTTTATTACGGTCATTTGTTTCCTTATTAATTTGTGTGTTTCTCAAAATTCAAGGCATGCAGGATTGTTGCACATGATGGCACACCACAAGTGTCGCCACCAGCAAAATGCCATAAACAACTCCCCACCGCCATGCCCACACTCGCCATGCCGGCTGCTCGCGCAATAGCATTACCACTGCAATGGCTATTATGGCAAACACGGGCTGAAATGGCAACACATAGCGTGCCACCGACCCTGCCGTGGCAAGTGCAACAGCCACATAGCACAACACAGGCCACAAGGCAAGTGCTCCCAACCCCGTTTTGCAACGCCACCCTATTGCGCCATAGTAGAACAGGCACAAGCCCCCCACAGCATACCATGTGAAGGTGAAACGGCACAGCACAACATTCAAGCTCAACACTTCGCCAGTGGTCCACGGGAATGGAATGAAAAATTGAGCCGTGGCAGTGACAGGCAGCAACAGCACCCGATGCCACAAGGGATAGGAAAAGTAGTTGCCAACTAAGCCCACAAGAGCCTGCTGTGAAGGCTCATTTAAAAACAGGCTATAGGTTTCGGTCCCACATCTCCAATTTGAATTCTGAACCACACGCATCTGTTGCTCGAGCTGAGAGTCATGGGATAGCACATACATGCTCACATAGCCCACTATCACTGCCACCATGGCAATGCTCAAGCTCAATCGCCACTTTGCCACATTGCCGGCGGTGGCAAGCACAACCCCCAACAGCAAAAAATAAACCATCGTGGCACGCGTGAATAGCACAATCACGCACCCCAAGGCAAATATCAAGATTTCACGCCATGCCTTTGTGGAAGCAAGATTGCGAGCATTGGAGATGCCGGCGAGCACATAACCTGTCATCGCCACACCACAATAGTTCATGGGTTCCTTTTGCAAGGTTACGCCTTGAGCAATAAAGTAGCCCAAGCCCACACACACCAGCATCACCCGGCATGCCACAACCGAGCCATCAGCCATCACTCGACCTTGCAACCATCGGGCACCCATGAGCCCAAACATCACAATAGAGAGCAACGTGAACATGAGATTCACTGCAAAAGGCCACACAACGCTCACACCCAGCAACTTCCAAGTCGATAGCATCATCACCGGCAATCCATAAAAGTGCACAAAATGCAAAATGCGTGGCGACACTGGCGTGCCATCATAAAAATGCAAAGCCCACTGAAAATAGCAACCCACATCGCCGGTTAAGTGAGGATTTGACAAGGTGGCACCACAGCCCAATGTGCACAGCCACAAGTTGTGTGTCGACAGCCACACCAGCCCCAAGCCCAACACGGCATAGAGCTTGCAAGAGGCAGGCAACACCCAGCGAGAGCGATGCAACACATGGCGAGGCACAAAATAGGCTACTGCCATGGCAAGCACAATGCTCACTGCATCGAAGGGTTCAAAATAGCCAGCCACCACAATCATGGTGAATAGCCACCCCACCGCCTCAATGCAAACCCAAGGTGAAATATTTTGCTTGAAAATTCTAAACTGCAACATCAATGCCACAAATTTAGCACTTTTATTCAAGCTTTTATGTTACAACAACATGAAAGTTTGCCCTCAAGATATTCTATTTGTGCTCAATATTCGTTATCTTTGCTTAACTAAAAATAGCTTGCAATCAACGATGAGCAACAACGAGCCCCTACACATCGACATCGACAAGGTATTGAAACAGCGAGTTCCTCAATACCACAAGTTCATGCCACGATTTGCCATCGCATGGCTCAAGCGCATCATTCATCAAGATGAGCTCAACCACCTGCTGCGCATCATGGCACCCACACCAGGGCTTGAGGCTGCCAATAGCGTGTTGCGCCAACTCGATGTGAAAGCACAACTTCAAGGCGAGAGCAACATTCCTGCCGAGGGGCGTTTCATCTTTGTGAGCAATCACCCACTTGGAGCCTTAGACGGGCTCACGCTCATGAGTGCTTTGGGCAAGAAATATGCAGGCCACATTAAATTTCTTGTCAACGACTTGCTCATGGCCATCACCCCTTTGCGCCCGCTGTTTTTGCCCGTCAATGAATATGGCAGGCAATCGCGCCTGCAAGCCCAAGAAATCGATAAGCAATATCAAGGCGACAACCAAATGATTGTGTTTCCGGCAGGCATGTGCTCGCGCATGAACGAGCAGGGCCTGATTCGCGATCTCAAGTGGCACAAGTTTATCGTCACCCATGCCATCAAAAACAAGCGCGACATTGTACCCATTTATTTTGAAGGTCAAAACTCAAGTTTCTTTTATCGCATGGCTCGGTGGCGCAAGCGATTGGGGCTAAAATTCAACTTTGAGCTCATTTTCTTGCCCGCCGAGATGTTCAAGAGCAAAGGACACACGTTTACCATACACTTTGGCCAGCCCATTGCATGGCAAAGTCTCGATGCCACACAGCCTCATGCTCAAGCACAACGCCTGCGCAACCTTGTGTATCAGTTATCTTCCACAGTCAACAACCAAGCATAATGAGATGATGAGTGAAAAAATCATAGCCCCTATCGACCTCTCGCTCATAGAGCAAGAACTCACGCCATCGCGCCTGCTGCGTCGCACCAATAAAGCCGACAACGAGATTTATGTTGTTGATGCCCACTCGGCCCCCAACATCATGCGCGAGATTGGTCGATTGCGTGAAATTTCATTCAGGGCATCGGGCGGTGGCACGGGCAAAGCATGCGACATCGACGAGTTTGACACCATGCCCAACCCCTGCAAGCAACTCTTTGTGTGGAATCCACGCGAGCACATCATCATTGGAGCCTATCGCTACATCACCGGCAACAACATTGCGCTCGACCACAACGGCAAGCCACACATTGCCACTGCCCACATGTTCAACTTTTCGCAACAATTCATTCAGCACTATCTGCCCCACACGATTGAACTGGGACGATCGTTTGTGCGCCCCGAGTATCAATCGACCAAAGTGGGCATCAATGCCATTTTTGCTCTCGACAACCTGTGGGACGGACTGGGCGCACTCACGGTGATACACCCCAACATGAAATACCTGTTTGGCAAAATGACCATGTATCCCACCTATCCGCCAGAGTGCCGCGACCTGCTATTGCATTTCTTGCACCTATATTTTCCCGACCCACAATCGCTTGTCACCCCCATCACCCCTCTTCACTCACAATTCAACAAACACAAGTTTCATCATTTTTTCATAGGCAACAATTTTAAAGACGATTACGTCAAACTCAACGCCTTTGTTCGCGAGCATGGCATCAACATTCCCCCCTTGGTGAATGCCTACATGAACCTGTCGCCCACAATGCGCATTTTTGGCACCGCCATCAATCATGAGTTTGGCTCGGTTGAAGAAACCGGCATCTTTTTTAACATCGATGAAATCACCGATCAAAAGAAAAATCGTCACATCAACACCTATAAAAAAAATATAAACCCAATGACATGACACACCGTTTCTTGCGATCACAACACTTGTGCCTGCTGTTGGCATTATTGGCCAATGGCAGGCAAGCGATGGCCACACCCGATACCACACCCGACATCAACTATCAAGCCGAGCTCTCCCTCAATGCCGGGAGTGGCGATTTTGCCCCCTATTACATTGTCAGTGGCCGTGGGGGCACTATCACGCAGCAAGGCTCGGCCTTGCTCAATGCAAGCCTGTGGCACCCCATCGACAGCACCAAGCAGTTTTCCTATGGCTTTGGTGCCGAAATGTGGAGTGGATATGCCACCTCCACAAGCTATGCCCAATATAGTGCCGAGGCTCAAAAATGGACTTCACACTCCTTGCACCCTGCTCGCTTGTGGCTGCAACAACTCTATGGTGAAGTCAAATACAGGTGCCTCACCCTCACTGCTGGCATGAAACAAGCCCACTCGCCACTGCTCAACAGCAACCTCTCGAGCGGCGACCTCGTCATGAGTGGCAATGCCCGCCCCATGGCTGGCGTGACAATAGGCTCAATCAACTATCAACCCATTCCCTTCACTCGGGGCTGGGTGAACATTGATGCTCAACTGAGCTATTACAAGCCCGGCGACAACAACTGGATGAGCGACCACTACAACTACTTTAGCCACTCACTCACCACAGGCTACACATTCAACTACAAGCGATTACACTTTCGCACCAAGCCCAACCAGCCATGGGTGTTCACCATTGGTGCACAGGCAGCCTGCCAGTTTGGAGGCACACGCGTGCTCTACAACGATGGCAAGGTTGAAAAAACCATTAAAATGAAGACCAACTTCAAGTCATTGATACACACAATCATACCCGGCGGAGGCAGCACCGATGGCGACCAACAATATGTTGAGGGCAATCACTTGGGTAGCTGGGACATGATGCTCAGCCACCAGTTGCCACACGGCAACACCATCAAAGCCTACTATCAAAGCCTGTGGGAAGACGGGTCGGGCATTGGCAAGCTCAACGGCTTTGACGGCTTGTGGGGCATCGAGTATTGCGCCAACAAAACCTCAATCGTGAGCGGTGCACTGCTGGAATATCTCGACTTCACCAATCAAAGTGGCCCCATTCACTGGGCTCCCGGCGACCACGACAATCCCCAAGCCACGGGCATGAACACACCCAGCACCGGAGCCGACAACTACTACAACAACTATGCCTACAACGGCTATCACCACCATGGCATGGCCATAGGCTCACCCTTTGTGAAATCACCCATCTACAACACCGATGGCTACATTGGCTTCACCGACAACCGCATGCGAGGCTTCCACATGGCTCTCATGGGCTATGTGACACCCACCATCAGCTATCGCACCATGCTCTCCTATCGCAAGTCGTGGGGCACACCCTTCATTCCCCACATCACCCCCACCACAAGCACCTCATTCATGCTTGAGGGCAACTATGCACCCGAGTGGATGCCTCAGCTCAAGCTCAAAGCGCAATTTGCACTCGACCATGGCACATTGCTGGGCAACAACTGCGGTGCACTTCTATCTATTTCTTATCACGGTAATTTCACACTCAAAAAATGAAAACACTCCTCAACAACACAATCATCTCAATAGTTGCCATGCTTGCTTTACTCGCTTGCCTCAACTCATGCACCCACAACAATGGCGATATTGGCCCATGGTTTGGCCAGTGGCACGTCGAGGCAATCGAAGTCGACGACACTCCCTTCAACAACTATCGTGGCGAATATTTCATCTTGTTTCAAAGTCGCATCGTGAGCACAATCAAACTGGGCACTCACAGCAATGCAGCCCAATCCTATGGCACATGGCAAGAGAGTGGAAACCAACTCACCATCGACTTTCCCGACTCAAGCGTGCTGTGGTTTGACATCCCGGGCATGAGCCGCCACAACCAGCTCACCATCGAGCACCTCAAGTCGCCCCACATGACCCTCTCACTCACCAGCGACCAAGGGCAACGCTATCGCTACCACTTGAAAAAACGAGGATAGCACAGGGGAATTTGGTTTTGCAAACATTAAGTCGTAACTTTGCGCACTTTAACACAACAATATCAACACATTAAAATAAATTATTCATTCGATGAGTAAAATCAATTTTGTCAAAGAACTGGAATGGCGCGGCATGATCAACAACATCATGCCTGGCACCGAAGAGCAACTGAACAAAGAAATGACTTCGGCCTATGTGGGCATCGACCCCACAGCCGACTCCCTGCACATTGGGCACCTCGTGGGAATCATGATGCTCAAGCACTTTCAGCGTGCCGGCCATCGTCCCATTGCCCTCATTGGCGGTGCCACAGGCATGATTGGCGACCCTTCCATGAAATCGCAAGAGCGTGTGCTCATCGACGAGGCCACCCTGCGCCACAACCAAGAGTGCCTGCGAGCACAACTTGCCAAATTCCTCGACTTCGACAGCGATGCCCCCAACCACGCCATCTTGGTCAACAACTACGACTGGATGAAAGAATTTGGCTTCTTGCAATTCATTCGTGACGTGGGCAAGCACATCACCGTCAACTACATGATGGCCAAAGACTCGGTGAAAAAACGCCTTGCATCCGGAGCCGACCACGGCATGTCGTTCACCGAATTTTCCTATCAACTGCTGCAAGGCTACGACTACCTGCACCTCTACGAGAAAGAAAACTGCAAGTTGCAGATGGGCGGTAGCGACCAGTGGGGCAACATCACCACAGGCACCGAGCTCATCAGGCGCATGGCCGGTGGCGAAGCCTTTGCCATCACCTGCCCACTCATCACCAAGGCCGACGGCACCAAGTTTGGCAAAACCGAGAGCGGCAACGTGTGGCTCGACCCCAAGCGCACCTCGCCCTACAAGTTCTACCAATTTTGGCTCAACGTGGGCGACGACGATGCAGCCCGATACATGAAAATCTTCACCGACCTCACACAACAAGAAATTCAGGAACTCGAAGCCCAACAAGCCCAAGACCCCGGCTTGCGCCCACTGCAAAAACGTCTTGCCAAAGAAATCACCACCATGGTGCACAGCCTGCAAGACTATGAAACAGCCGTCGAAGCCTCGCAAATCCTCTTCAGCAACAAAGCCGGCGACATTTTGCACAAAATCGACGAAGACACACTGCTCAGCGTCTTTGAAGGCGTGCCCCAATTTGAAGTGAGCCGCGACCACATCGCCACAGGCATTCCTGCCTCGCAACTCCTCACCGACGAGGCTGCAGTATTTGCCAGCAAAGGCGAAATGCGCAAAATGACCCAAGGCGGTGGCGTGAGCATCAACAAAGAAAAAATTGGCGACCCCAACCACTCTATCGATAGCAGTTTCTTGCTCAACAACAAGTACATTTTGGCACAACGAGGCAAAAAAAACTACTATCTCATCATCGTGAAGTAAAAAAAGAAGCAAAACACTTGCACGTTTCAAAAAACATCACTAATTTTGCATCGCAATTGAGACGATAAGTTTCCTTTGACATGGGATTGTCCTATAGTGTAATGGTAACACAACGGTTTTTGGTGCCGCATTTCTTGGTTCGAGTCCAGGTAGGACAACTAAACTTCAAAAAAAAGGACCTTTTAACAAAGGTCCTTTTTAGGCCCAGATGGCGGAATCGGTAGACGCGCTGGTCTCAAACACCAGTGGAGCAATCCGTGCCGGTTCGACCCCGGCTCTGGGTACAAAGCAAAAAGCTAAGTATTTGATTACTCAATACTTAGCTTTTTCTTGTTTTATGAATGTTCCCAAATTGTTCCCAATCAGCTAATTTTATGTCATCTGACTATGGCTGGCAAATGTATAAGCCACTTTCACCCATATCGGAAGTGCGTGGCACTTTTGACACTTGGCACTTTAACCCAAATCGGCAATAAAATCTGCGTATAGCGTTGGTTCTCCACCGCCAAAGCAAATGCCACCTCCTATTGCTTGACAATAGATGTTATCTATCTTCACTCGGTCGTATAGTTCCTGTGGAGTAAGCATCATGATGCTACGTCGAGGTGTCACACCATCTGATTCGAATACTTCTCCATGGCATCTATCATTTAAGCAGTAGGCACAATTGAGCGGACAGCCCATGAAGCACACCAACGTGGTGACTCCATGGCCGTCTGTTCCCATCCGCAATCGGTCGATGGCAAAGATAGGTGCAGTTATGCTATTATAAGATGTGTATCTCATCGTTTAACAGAATGAAACGTAAATAATAAGATCCTCTTCACTTCGGTTAGTGATAATAGCATAATACTGTTTGCCATTATCATTCCTATTTCGTCGGAAACAGACGTAAGTCCCTTTTTCAAAATCTAACTGCTTTCCATACTCACACCACCCGTATAGCATACATTTTTTGACATGAGCATTAGCATGACCAAAACCTTGCAATGCGATAATCCATACATTACTATCCTCTGCTACGATTTGTAGGCTTTTTCCCTTGGGTATATAATAGACTTTTTGGGCGTAGGAATCAGGGGAATTTTGGAGTTCCTTAAATTTGATATTGCACTTAGAATCAACTTGAGCCTCAATTTGTTCTAACTCCTTATAAATGTCATCGTATCTTCTTAGTAAGCTACGATGAATCCATCCCACATATTTCATAATGTGACTTGATGGATCAACAAAAAAGTCTTGCTGTTGTCGTAAAGCTGAATACATAGCAGATTCATACTTCCACATAGTCATGGGAGTTTTCCTTATTGTTAATCCATTATCATAGACTAAAATATCCTCGTCATAATTGTTCACTATACCCTCTTTAGACTGACCATAAGTTATTTTGAGCATAGTGAGAATATCTACCCAACTTTTGTCTGGTAGTTCTTTGGCTTTCTCCACCATTGGGCCAGCAATTTGGTTTAAGAAACGTTCAACTCTGTTCATTGATTACAGGCAATTTAATCCCAACTTTATAGAACCTTACATATCCGGACACCTTTTCAAATTGAGGTTCCTTGTATCGAGTGAATGTAAAACGCTCTTCCTGCTCTTGGTCAGGATAGATTATCAGACATTTTATGGGTGGAGCAGTATTCTCATCGAGGCCCAGTTTGGCGTAGATTCTACTAAGCCGAGCATATCCACCAACTTCTCTTGCATCATCAATAGATATACCTTTAGATGATTTATACCGAGGTTTATATTTCGCATCTATTATGTAGGGTTCTGGCCATTCTACAGGATTCAGCAAGTAGTCCAGCTCTTGGTAGTATGCGTTTACATGATAACGAACTTCCCCTTTTGCAGTGAAGACATGGCGTAAATGATGGAAAACATACAGTTCAAAGAGCTTACTCATATCAATCCAAAAGGGTGGTGTTTGAATATCATGCTTACCAACGACTGTAATGTCATAGCTATAGCGGCGTAGCAATAGTTGCGCAAACTTTATTGCTTGGTTGTATTCCTTAAACACTGGATTGCTTTTATAGCTTTTAATCGACTTGACGCTGATCTCATCACTTACACTATCGAAGTATGGGGCAATCAAATGAACCTTTTTCTTCAACGGCTCAATGTTGACAGCAGTTTTGTAGATTTCCAGTTGCTTGCTGCAAAATCTAAGCGCCTTTTTGAGAATTTGATTCTCAGGAGAGTCAATATCATATACTTGATAGCGACAGACGTTATCTGTAATATTACATCTTGAAAGGTTCTTACGGATATTCTTACCTATGAGAATCCTTCCCTTAACCTTTTTAGCAAGGTTCTCTTCAACCGTGTAATAACTTCGTTTTAATCCCTTTCTTACTATACAATGCAATATGCTGAGATATTCTGTGATGAGAAATAAGCTGAGTACATCTTGCTGTTGACTTACCTTTATCGATGGTTTATCAAATCTAATCGTAAGCAAGTCCGACAAATGTCCAAAGTTCTCTGGTTCAAGAAGAGCTTCATTAAGCATTCTCACAAAGTCAACTTCAAAACCATCGTTCATTTTAGGGCAAACTTGTACGGCAAGTTCGTTTTCACGAAGCCAGTCTATTCCTACGAAATAGGAACCACTTGCAGCAATCTGTTCCGATTGACGTTTAATCGATAAGCAAAGTGCATTCTCTTCGCGCCCTCTTTTGACTGTGTACACAACTTCTTCTCCATCCTCCATATAAGGGAGGATGAAGTCTGCATCTTGCCGAAGAAGTGGTGTATTCTCCAGTATTTGCTCTTGAAGTTGTATTATAGTCATTGCTCGATTGCTTTTTGATATATATTATCAATGGTTTTTTGTGCTTCTTCGGTAAGTACGCCATCGCGGATATATTCCTGTAGCAGTGGGATAATTTCATAGAGAATACGATCACTTGTGACATCTTCACCATTATCTTTCATTATGAAGTAGCTCTGCCCAATCCACACATCTTCAGGTTTATATTCTTCTGATAGGGTCTCTGCTGGTTTTAAAGTAAAGCTGGGTTTCCTACCACTTTCTTCATATTCCTCGTAATTGGAAATAAACAAAGCACTTACTTCTTTGAACAACTCTTCATCAAATCCGTCCACCTCTCCATCAAGCGAATAGGGTTTCCATGGGATAAAAGCGAAGCGCCTTCTGATAGCATAGTCTAATGTGCCCAGAGAGCGGTCTGCCGTATTCATCGTGGCAATGATAAATACGTTTTCGGGTATCATTAATGGCTTTTTTGAATATGGAAGCAACACGCTCTCTGCGTTTTTACCTCCTTTTCGTTTGTCAGCTTCCAATAGAGTAATCAATTCGCCGAAAATTTTAGATACATTTCCACGATTGAGTTCATCAATAACCATTACATAGGGCTTGGTGTTAGCCTCCATTGTAGTTGGTTTTTGATACTTGTCCAGTAGAGCCTTTACCTTATCTAATGTAATTGAGTTCAAACGATACACGGTGCCCAATGTCATTGTCTTACCTTCATTCATCTCAACGATATTCTCGTTGATGCCTTTTAGAATCCAGTTGACCTTCCTGACTCTCTTATAGTCGTGGTATGAATCAATGAATTCGTAATCACCTACAACGACACCAATTGCATCAATGGTGGTATTAGTATAACAGCTCATCACAATGTCACCAATCTTCATACTGTTCAGAAAGGCATCAAGGATACGTTTACCCTCACCATTATAGATGCTCCAATTGGTCTCATCTGAGATTACAGGGCCATAGCCGTCCCATCCGATGCGGATATGACCATTATCCATACATTCTTTGCGCACTGGGTTATCACCAGTTCCACACAGAGAGACCTTCCAAACAACAGCATCATCAGCTATGCCGATGTGTTTATCTTTCACGATAGGCCTTGCTGCTTCCTCACATAGCTGTTTGAAGATGCCAGACTCGATTTCGTATGTCACCTGATTGTCATCTGCTACAGGCTTTAAACCTTCAATCCAATCTTCATAGTCCATTGACTGGTGGAACGTCGTAAATGCAATGCGCTTATCCTGCTTCAATTGATTATATCGTTTCATCAAATCTTCTCTTGAAGAACCATCAAAATTAGGGTCACAAAGCCTTACGGCAATTTCAGGAACATCATAGGTTTTGCCAGTACCAGGAGCACCATACATCACGATATTCTTTCGTCTGTTGAGAGTACGCACTACATCATCGTACCATGGTTCGGTGTTGGAGGGTATGGTATGTCCACCCTCATTCGCATTAGCAGAAAGGTCATAGAAAGACTTCTCCTTGATTTCATTAGAGGCCATCTTCTCTTTGATACCCTTCAATAAACTCATATACGTTTTGTAGTCAGGTACTCTCTTGGGTAAATCAACACCGTATTGCTTCTTGAGATAATCTCTGTTAGTACTATCGAAAGCGAGGAAATCGGTCGGACGAATCCAAAACAATGCCATTGTGATGTTTACATTGATAATGAATTGATTCACAACTGCATTGTATTCATCCTCAAAACCTTCATTCTTCACAATCTTCTCAAAAAGCGCCCAAAGGTTCTCGATGTCATTGGATTGTCTTTTGCTTCTAAAGCCAACGAAAAGGGATTTTAGATTATTGAGAATAGGTACCCCCTTGAAATCATTGGGCACCTCTGCCTTCATATTCAACAACGACTTAAATACTTCTGTAGAATGAATGCGCTTATCCTGGTTAATATTACGGTTAAACAGGCCAAACGTAGTGAATGGGTCTATATCCGAACAAAGATCGTTATCCCCATCCTCATCATGGAGATGGCGGGCATGAAGTTCTTCTCGTCGGTCGTAAATCAACTTCAGCAATGCTTTTCTATCATTACGAAAGGACAAGAGCTTTTCTGCGAACTCTTTATAGTATGGAATCCATGTATAGTTCATATCATTATTGAGATTATGGTTCTTATTGTATTGCAAATTTGTTAATTACTTTCTAATGGTCGAAATTTATCGGCTAAAATTGGAATAAACGACCTCTTCACTGATGCCTATATTAACAAGGACATTCCTTTTTGCAATACTTCGTTAATTCCAATGTAATCATTTAAAAATGAGAGAGTAGATTAACTTAATATAACTAATAGAATTTAGCCAAGTAACTGATTACCAATAACTTGATAATAACGAAAATATAAAGCAAATGACATCAGAACCACTCGACCAATATACAGAAATCTGCAGAGATGCCATCAAAAGCTCATTTGCAAAATTAGGCAAAACTTTTGAGAATCTACTCTTGGAAATACTCTTATTGTACATGGCGATACAAAGAAAGATAAATTTCACTCAAATGGAGCGTTACGGCACCCATTGCGAGCAGACCTACAGAACGAATTACAACCGCAGCCGGGCTAAGTGCATCAACCGGGTTAAGTTCAACCTCTCCCTTTCCCTGCGTTATCTGAACATGGACGGGCTGCTGGCTATAGCCATAGATCCAAGCTACATCAGTGAGTCAGGCAAGAAGACTCCGCATGTTGGTACTTTCTGGTCCGGCTGTGGAGGTTCCATGAAACACGGACTTGAAATCATGGGACTTGCCCTTGTCGATGTCTACGCCAACAACTGCATGATGCTTCGTGCCCATCAAACCCCTTCTACAGGAGAGTTGACTCTCAAGATTCCAAATCGAGTTTTGCATCCGTGATGCCAAGCAGTATACCGGACTCGCGCATTGCCAGGCAAGGCACAAGAATCAGCCGGACTTCTCCTACAACGCATCATTCGCATCACAGAATGTGGCTAAGATGATGATGAAGGAAAATGGGCTACCGCATTCCATGGCTTCTTTCAAGGTGCTCATGGCGAGCACATACATTGCAAAATTAATTTTCGACAGGTGTTGGAGCATACCGAACCGAAAGTTAATTAGTCATACTATCAAAGAACTCTTTGGCTGGCAGAGGAAAGCTGCGTAGCAATTATCTCAAATTTTAACGAACTATTGAATTAATGAGCAACCAATCAATTAACTCGCCATGTTTTCATGGCACGGCGAGACGAAAAATCCAAGTTTTAGCCCTATGATGTAAAGGTAAAAAACCTTTTTTAATAAATATAATCTAGTGTGTTAATTTATCTAAAACAACGAGTTTTTGAAAGTGCACCTTTGCAACCCGAGCTTTCACAGGCAAGTTCAGGTTGCAAAAAGGTTTGCTTGGTTTCAGGGATTGAGGGTGAGGCGCAAGCCCAGCTTGAGGTCGAAGTTGAGGGGCTTGTCTTTGTAGGAATTAATCACGTTGCTACCATTGTTGATATAGTAACTCACGCCTGGTTCGGCAAAGAAGTGCAACGATGGGGTGATATTAACTTTGGCGCCGGCCGACACCGCCATCGAAAATTGCAACTCTTTTTCCTTGATTCTATTTTTATCGGTAGCATTCACCTTGTTTCCTATGATATAATCGGTTATAGAACGACCATATACACATTTTTCGACCATGCCTCCGGCAGCCATGTAAAAGCCCATTTTGTCATTGCTCCAAAGGCTGTAGTTCAGCTTCACAGGCATGCCTACATAGTGGAGTTTTTGGTGAGTTTCAAAGCGATTGGCATCGCTCCCCGATGTGGTGTGCGACGAGAGCAGGCTATAGGTGATGCCACTCTCGATGCTCAACTTGCCATAGATGGGAATGTTCACACTTGCCCCCAAGCGCATGGGCAGCGCATGGCGAGTGTGGGTATCAACCTCTTTGCCTTGATTGAGCACAATGATGTCGTTGGTGTCATTTTCGCCTATCGGGGCGTTGGTTTGATCGTTGCTGGCAGCAAACACTGCATTTTGCATGGGGCCATAGCCTTGTTGAAACACGTTGGGATTGTTCATCAAATTCTCGGCATAGAGCGACATGCCCATTGAATTGCTATTATGTTGGGTAGAGGTTCTCAATTTTCGTTTGATTTCGCTTATTGTGCTTGTCGATTGGCTGTTGTGGCGATTATCGTCGCTGAAAGCCGGCAAAGCGGGTGTGGGAGGTTGTGCTTGGGCAGTGTCGCACAAGGTGGTGCCCATTGTCGCGGTGTCGGTGTGAACCATCGCTACATCATGGGGGGTTATTGTTTCGTTGCCGGCCAAGAGTGTAGCATCTAATGGCTTGATAGTCACGATTGAAGATGATGGGTTGGTTGAAGACTCAGGGCTTGCTTTTTGTGCATGAACACATGTGCCCGGCGCATCATGAGCCACTGCCGGCGATTGTGAAGTGGATTGGGGGTGAGGAGAATTGAGAAACAGCCCACCCAGCGTCAATATTGCAATCACAGTAGCTGCCACACCACCATAGCGAAGCCACATGGGCAAGATGAGGGCTTGCTTGCTACTATTGGGCACAGGCAAGTTGCGCTCGATGTTGCTCCACAAGTCGTTGGGAACAGCTTGCTTGAACTCTTGTTCCTTGTTGCGCAGGTCGTTAATCCACTGTTGATCGGTCATGTCGCGTGATTTAATTGTTTTTTGATTTGCATTGCCAGCAAGTTTTTGGCTCGATGGAATTGTGATGCCGAGGAGTTTTCTTTGATATTGAGCAAGGTGGCAATCTCTTGATGCGACTTGCGCTCAAAGACATATAGGTTAAACACCGTGCGATAGCCCACGGGCAATGCCCTAATCATTTCTTGCATTTGGGCAAAAGGAATCTCGGTGGTGTTGAGCTCGGCATCGGGCAACTCGGGATATTCATCAACTTTTTCGATAAAGCAATAACGAGAGCTTTTTTGCAAGAACTTGAGCGACTCATTGACCACAATGCGGGTCATCCACGACTTGAGTGAAGCATTCTCGCGAAACTCATACTGCCCAATGTGGGTGAATATTTTGATGAACGAGTCCTGAAGAATGTCGCGCACATCTTCAGGGTCAAGAACATATCGGGAGCACACAGCTGTCAGGTAGCCTGCATAGCGATCATAGGCTATCTTCATGGCCTTGTGGTCGCCCTGTTGCATGTTGAGTATGAGCTGCTTTTCTCTGTCGTTCCCAATAAACTTCATTTATAGCAAAATGTGTGCACAATCCCAATCGGTCATGCAATTGGAGTGTGTGGCTTTGCCACCAACTTGCAATGACCGATTGGGGAAAATAAAGTTATGTGTATGTGGATTGCTTTCACTATTTCACTGTCACGGCAAGAGTGGCATTGAGCTTGTTTTTGTCGGTGATTGTCACCGTGGTGGTGCCCGCCTTTACTCCTGTCACGGTAATTTTATTATCTTTAACGCTGGCAGTGGCCACTTTATTATCCTTTGATGTGGCAGTATAGGGCGCAGTGCCGTTTTTCACCATCACCATTTCGCTTTTTCCAGTGCCAACGGCTACCATGCTCTTGTCGAGCATGAGGCTCTTGGTCACCTTGTCTTTTACAATCACCGTGAGTTTGCCGGTAAATTGTTTAGAGTCGGTAACAGTCAATATCGCTCTACCGGGTTTCACGCCCAGCACAATGAGGGTTGAGCCTGTGATGTTGCCCGATGCCACTTTGCTGTCCGATGAAGTCACAGTAAAGGGGGCTTTGCCATGGCTCACCTGCACGCGGGCAGTGTTGCCTTGATTCACTTCAACTTTTGTGGGATTGAATTTGAGAATTTTCTGGTGGTCGTCGTCGCAAGAAGATAACATCACCATGCCTATGCTCAAAATTGCCATAATCATGACACCAAAATAAAACTTGTTTTTCATTTTTAAATACGATTTAATTGTGTGGTTGAATTAAGTTGATTGTTGGTGAGTACTCGTTAATATAATCGTGTTTTTTCTTCAATCTTGCACCTTGGCAGTGAAAAAAAAATCAATTGATGCGTGCACCTGTGTGCAACAGCTTCTTGTCGACGCTGTTGAAAGGCAAAGTTGCAGGCGCAGTGATGGTGAAGGTGGCTTCTTTCATCTTGCCATTAAATCCTTTCCATTTCACGGTGAGTTTATAATCCTTGGCACCCTCGACAGGAAAATATTTATAGAGCCTGAAGGCAATCAAGGCATCGAGAGGCACTCCTCGTCGGTCGCCACCTGCATCGTGTCGCAATTCCACCTCGTGTGGGTTGTTGGGGTTAATGCCTGCTACCAAGTTGAGTCGATGTTTATGGCCCAAATTTCCCCAAATGGCTCTTACACGCAACGTGAGATAGCCGTCTTCGCTGATAGTTACCCAATCGTCTACGATTTCAATAGGGTCGTTGCCCAGTGTTTCGATGCGTTGCCCGGGGGCAAGCTGCACAATGTCTTTGGTGCGTATGCTGTCGATGCCATTCACTACCACGGCCTTGCTGAAACCATGGGCCGACGAGTCGACTTGGGTATAGTTGATGAGTGCACGCACCTCTTTGCCGTTATACAAGATGCTGTTCACGTTCACAGGGTAGAGCGTGGTTTTGGCATCAAGTTGAAAAAAAGAGTGAGTTTTTCCCATGTGCTTCACCGTTACCACAGCATTGGCATATAGACGGGGCACATCGCCAGCGTTGTCGCTAAGGCACGATTGCAGGCTCATTGTGGCTACTGCAAGCGTCGTTAAAATCAATTTCTTGCAATTCATCGTGATGTGTATTTTAGTTTTTAGTTCTACTTCTTGCTATTATAATCGCACGACACTCCAAATCTTGCACACTGTTTTCATGAAAATTGGCAACAACGGAATTTGGGGAAGTGAAAGGGCAGTGAAAAGAAGTGAAAGACAATAGGATTGTTGGCAGTATTGATTTAAAAACAACAAATTACACGAATTTAACAAAAAAAGAAGTGAAAGGATTTTTTTTGGAGGTACAATCCCTATCGTCCCTCTCACTTCTCCTCACTCCCCCATCAATCCCCTTCGTTAAATTCGTTAAATTTGTTGATTATTTTTCTTATAATTCCGTGAAATCTGTGGGACTAAAAGAAGGGGCATGAGGAGGGACACCCCTTATCGTCCCTCTCACTTCTCTTCACTCCCCTTTAATTCTCTTAATGACAAGTATG
>CAMYCE010000026.1 GCA_947254205.1 uncultured Prevotellaceae bacterium | reverse complement strand
CAACGGCTACCAGTGGGACGAGATAATGTCTGCCATGTCTGACGTGTTCCTCTGTAGTGGCGACTGCGTGGAAGATGTCAACAGATGCGAGCGCCACCTACGGGAATCGCCTGAAGCCCGGATACCGACGAGCCACACAATCGGGCGTGCCATAAAGGAACTATCCCATGAAGACATGAATTTCTTCTCGTATTTTATAAGAGCCGTATCATCTGTGTTCACCAGCTTGTCTCCTACGTCAAGGATCAAGAAATTTGTCTTCCACTTTACCGCTGTATGCGCCAAATGGACAAGGACGGCAAGAAGCTGGTGGCTGAATTTGTATACCGGCATGCCGTATGACAAACTTTCTTTTGGATAGATCCATTTTTTCGAGGCTTTTGAATTTCAATCCCCAATGGGGAAAGGGGGCGTTGTGTCCCGCCCCCCTCCTTCTACGATTACCTTTTAGCAAGGATTTTCACTTGGTCGATTAACGTGCCGTGACGGTCGTAGAGGGTGACTGTCATGCACTTTTCATCGACTTTGAGCAACATGCCGCTCACGGTGTGCACACCCTGGGCCCAGTGCTTCTTGATGATGTCCCGGTTGTGGGCGACAATGTCGTGATCACGGGCCCCACAACCGGTGCCGTGATGCTCACACTCAGCGAAATAAGGGTCGACCTCAAGCCGGTAGAAAAAGCCGTGAAAGGCGACCGCTTCTCCATCAAAACCGATGTGAAGATACGCCCCAGCGACAAGCTCTTCTTGTGGCGCAAAGTAGTGCCCAAAACCCTGCAATAGCACATTAAGCAATACAAAATTCCACAACTTCAGCAAGTTGAATATTCTGTTATAAAAATATTCATCTTGTTGTTTTTTGGGGGGGAGAGGTTATTGCTTGCCGGTGATGATGGACTTGATGTCGTGGAGCTTGTTGAGGGCTTCCATGGGGGTGAGGTTGTTGATGTCGAGCCCCAAAATTTGGTCGCGTATTTGGCTCAGCACGGGGTCGTCGAGCTGGAAGAACGACAGCTGATAGCCACTGCGACTTTGTGCCACGTCGCCCAAGTCTTTGGTCACGGCCTTGTCGTTGCGGTTGTTTTCTTCGAGTTGCGTGAGCACCTCGTCGGCACGGTTCACGATACTAGGGGGCATACCGGCGATTTTGGCTACATGAATACCGAAGCTGTGCTCGCTGCCACCTTTCACCAGCTTGCGTACAAACACCACCTTGCCGTCGATTTCTTTCACGCTCACGTTGTAGTTGCGAATGCGCTTAAACGACCGCGCCATCTCGTTCAACTCGTGGTAGTGGGTGGCAAAGAGGGTCTTGGCATGGCAGGGATTCTCGTGAATGTGCTCTACAATGGCCCAAGCAATGGAGATGCCGTCGTAGGTGCTCGTGCCACGCCCCAGCTCGTCGAAGAGCACAAGGCTGCGCTCGCTCAGGTTGTTCAAGATGCTTGCCGCCTCGGTCATCTCGACCATGAAGGTAGATTCGCCCAGCGAGATGTTGTCGCTGGCACCCACGCGCGTGAATATCTTGTCGACAAGCCCAATGTGGGCTGCCTCGGCCGGCACATAGCAACCTATTTGCGCCATCAGGGCAATGAGCGCCGTTTGGCGCAACAAGGCCGATTTACCCGCCATGTTGGGGCCGGTGATAATCATCACCTGCTCGTTGTCGTTGCCTAAGTGAATGCTGTTGGGCACATACACCTCGCCCGGGGGCAGTTGCTTCTCAATCACGGGGTGGCGGCCCTCGGTGATGTCGATTTCGAGACCCTCGTCGAGCACGGGGCGGTTATACTTGTTCTCGATGGCCACGCGTGTGAAGGCACACAGGCAGTCGAGTTGGGCAATGAGTTGAGAGTCGGTCTGTATGGCTGGAATGTAGTCGGTCACGGCTGCCACGAGTTCGGCAAAGAGGCGTGTTTCGATGATGAGGATTTTCTCCTCGGCACCCAATATTTTTTCTTCATAGTCTTTGAGCTCTTGGGTGATGTATCGCTCGGCATTCACCAGTGTCTGCTTGCGCACCCATTCGGGGGGCACTTTATCTTTGTGGGTGTTGCGCACCTCAATGTAGTAGCCAAACACATTGTTGTAGGCAATCTTGAGGCTCGGTATGCCGGTGCGCTCGCCCTCGGCCTTCTGCAAGCGCATCAGGTAGTCTTTGCTTGAGTGGGCAATGTCGCGCAACTCGTCGAGTTGCTCATCAACGCCACGGTTTATCACGTGGCCGCGGTTCACTTGATTGGGGGCATCGGGGTTGATTTCCTTTTCGATGCGCTGTGTCATGAGAGGGCAGGGGTTGAGTTGCTCGCCAAAGGTGCGCAACACGGGGCTTGCGCTGTTTTCACACATGCGCTTAATGGGTTCAATGGCTTGCATGGCACACTTGAGTTGCGCCAGCTCGCGAGGCGAGATGCGCCCCACTGCCACCTTCGAGATGAGCCGCTCGATGTCGCCCACCAGCTCCAGTTGCTCCTTCACCACCTCGCGCGCCTCCACATCTTTAAAGAAGTGTTCCACCACATCGAGCCGCCTGTCGATGGCTTTCACGTTTTTGAGCGGAAACAGCACCCAGCGGTGCATCATGCGCGCGCCCATGGGCGATAGCGTCTTGTCGATCACGCTCAGCAGGCTCTTGCCGCCTTCGGCCATGGGAGTCACCAACTCAAGGTTGCGCACCGTGAACTTGTCGAGGCGCACAAATCGCTCGGCCTCGATGCGCGAGAGGGTGGTGATGTGTTTCACTTGGGTGTGTTGTGTGATGTCGAGATAGTGCAATGTGGCACCGGCGGCAATAACGGCAAGCGTCATGTCGTCGACACCAAAGCCCTTGAGCGTTTGGGTTTCAAAATGCCTGAGCAAGCGGTCGCGTGCCGCCTCGTCGGTAAAAATCCAGTCGTCGAGGTCAAAGGTGAGAAATCGCGTGCTAAAGGTGTTGTTGAACTGGTTGCGGTGGCTGCGCTCAATGAGCACTTCCTTGGGCGAGAAATTGGCAAGCAACTTGTCCACATAGTCGGTGTTGCCCTCGGCAACAATAAATTCGCCGGTAGAGATGTCGAGAAATGCCACGCCACACTGTTGCTGCTTGCCAAAGTGCACAGCGGCAAGAAAGTTGTTTTCTTTGCGGTCGAGAATGGTGCCACCCACCACCACGCCCGGTGTCACCAGTTCGGTAATGCCACGCTTCACCAGTTTCTTGGTGAGCTTGGGGTCTTCGAGCTGGTCGCATATCGCCACACGCTTGCCGGCGCGCACCAGTTTGGGCAGATAGGTGTCGAGCGCATGATGGGGAAAACCCGCCATTTCGAGCTTGCCACTGGGGCCATTGGAGCGACGGGTGAGGGTAATGCCTAAAATCTCGCTGGCAACAATGGCATCGTTGCCATAGGTTTCATAGAAGTCGCCCACACGAAACAGCAAGATGGCATCGGGGTGTTTTTCCTTCATCGCTACAAACTGTTTCATCATGGGGGTCAGTGCAATATCTTTGGCCATAGCGTGTGTGTGTAATCGTTGGAGTTGTGTATATGCAAATTTAGCAAATTATTCCTGCCACTACAATAAAAAAAATACAAATTTCACAATTCCGGCTCATCACTTCACTTGCAATCAAGTGGTTGGGCGAAATTGTGAAATTTGTAATTGAATGTGTGTCGCTTTTCTTGTGTAAAACCTTATTGTTTTTTTTGAGAGGAGCGACGAAAGGGCTATTTCACTTCTTTAGAGGTGCTTTGTGTGCCGTCGCTATAGGTGGTGACCACCATGTTCACGCCCTCAAATGGGAGGTTGCTACCCATGCCTTGCAAGTTGTAGTAGCGCACACGTGCCACTGTTTTGCCCCCATTTATGTTGTCGACCCCTGTCCCTGCTTTGAGCTTCACCGGTTGTTTGGTTGAGCGTTCCGAGAGGTTGATGTCTTGCCCTTGCTGTGTGAAGGCAAGCAGGCAATATTCATATTCGCCATTGGTGGTGAGGTTGTCGAGTACTTGGGTGCAAGGGCTTGAACCATCGGCAGGCACTCTCACCACAATGTTGTTGTGGCTCAACATGCTATACTTGTCGCCCTTTTTGAGGTCTTGTTTCACGGCAATTTTGTCGATAAAGAACTTCTCGCCGGCAGTGGTGCGGAATCGCAGTTCCACGCTGTCGTTGCCACCTGCAAAGTTGATGGTTTTGCTGATAGAGCCAGCATCTTTAAAGGAGGTGGTGTCGCGCTGTTCGGGTTTGCCGTCGCCAAAACTCAAGTGCAAGTCGGTGTCGGCCTTGCTCCACAAGGTCACGTCGATGCTAAACTTGCCATTGTTGCCACCCAAGGTGAGAGAGGGCAATTGAATCATGCCTCCCCAGCCAGAGGCACCCATCATGCCACCGGCGAGTGCCACACGCTTGCCCAGCCAGCCGGGCAGTTGGGTGTAGTTATCGAGCATTTTGGTTTCGTTGGCTTGTCCGGGTAGCAATTCCGGATTTTCTACAGTGCCACTGCTTTCTACCTTGTCAAAGTTTTCTTCAAGAATAGTCACGTTGCCATCTTGTGCCACAGTTTTTCGTTCAAACACATAGAGCACGCCACCATTGGCCTTGGCAGGGAATTTCCACATGGGGCGGAACGAGGTTTCGGTCACGTCGGCAGCTTCTTCAACAGTGGGAGCAGGCAAAAAGTCGACCTTGATTTCGTTGGACTCAGTTGAGAGTTCTTCGCCTTTTTTCGACTTCACATGATAATAGTAGTCATAGGCACCCAAGTCAATGCCATCGACCATCATTTTTGTTTCACTGGCAGGCTTGTCTTGGAACACATATTTGCGCTCCGAGTCAAATTTGATTACCATGTCATCGATCGACACATTGCTGTTGCCTTTTTCAAAGCCCACGGTAGCGCGTGTGGTGCCATGGGGCAATTGCGACTCAATCATCACAGTTTTGCCACCCACAAAGTGCTTGAGCTCATATTTTGCCACTTCTTGCCACTGTCCGTCGACAAGGCATTTGAGGACAAATGAGCCAGAGGGCTTGGCCGTGTGGGGTTTAGCCCAAAAACGCAACCATTGCAACTGGCGTCCATCGACCACGGGAGTAGCAATAGAGTCGCCTGTGGCGTTAAAAACAAGGGCATTGGGCCCCGATTGATAGTGCTCTTGGCTATAGGCTGGTTCGGTGGCGTTGCTGTGGCCCACTTCATAGCCCGACTCCAGCTTGCCCCCATTTTGTGTCACGTCTACATGGTCGAAGTTTTCGGTAATTTCGTCGCTGGCTTTGGCCTCTTTGGTGTACACCGAGAGAGCATAACCATCGGCCTTGTCATTCTTGCTCCAATTGGCTGTAAACGATGTGGTGGTGGGCTCGCTGTAGCGGTTGGCCTGTGGAGGGAGAATTTTTCCCTCTTTGCGATACACTTCAATGTCGTCGATAAAGAAGGTCACCCCTTTTTCCGACGCGAATTGAATCATAGCGTTTTGAGCCTTGTCGCTCTTCACGCTTATTGTGCCGGTGTATTCTTGCCACTTGTCGGTGAGGTTGGCAGTGAAGCCATCGGCCACTTCGGCCGATTTGCTGCCTATGGTCATGTGAATTTTTGTGCCGGTCGAGTTTTTGCTACGGGCACGAAATTTAAAGGTGATGTCGCCCGTGTAGTCGCCATAGGGCGAGTTGAGGTAGCCATCGTCGGTTTCGCCAAGATAAGGATCGACAAATGTGCCCACATAGCACACGCCACCTGCCGAGAAAATGCCAGCGCCACCCCAGCCGGGATATTGGGTGTAGCTCGCGTCGATAGTGAGATAATAGGGGTCCACAAGGTCGGTAGTCGAGGGGTTTGCCTCGGTGCCATCGGTGAATCCTCCAAAATTTTCGCTAAATAGCAATTTCCCTTGGTCGGCAGCCACTGCTGTCGTGCAAGTGCATAGCATCACGCAACTTGCAATGAGATAAGTTGAAAATTTCATAAAGCTTTGTGTAAAGAAAATAGAAGAATTAAATGTTTGGGGTTCTTTGGAGTTTTTTTGAAATGAGCAATGGGGCAGTCCCCAATCTTGTTGTCTGCCCCATGTTGCTCTATCTTTGGTGTTGCACTATGGCTGTGTGCCTCACAGGCCAAATGCCTGCTTGAGGGGGGCTACATAGTCGAGTTTCTCCCAAGTGAAGAGTTCCACCTCGATGGTGCGGTCGCCTGCATATTTTGAGTGGAAATGCTTGGTCACCACTTGTGGCTCGCGTCCCATGTGGCCATAAGATGCCGTTTCTTCATAGATGGGCTTGCGTAGCTTCAAGCGTTGCTCTATGGCATAGGGGCGCAAGTCGAAGATGGTGCTCAATCGCTGGGCAATCTCGGCATCGCTGAGTTTCACGTGGCCGGTGCCATAGGTGTCGACATAGATGTTGAGTGGTTGTGCCACGCCAATGGCATAGCTAATTTGCACCAGCATCTCGTCGGCAATGCCTGCCGCCACTGCATTTTTGGCAATGTGTCGGGCGGCATAGGCTGCACTGCGGTCGACCTTACTGGGGTCTTTGCCACTAAATGCGCCACCACCGTGTGCTCCACGGCCACCATAGGTGTCGACAATGATTTTGCGCCCGGTGAGGCCCGTGTCGCCATGAGGGCCGCCAATCACAAACTTGCCCGTGGGGTTCACGTGCAAAATCAGGCGGTCGTCAAAGAGGGCGCGCACTTCGGGGCTCAGCTTCTCGATCACGCGGGGCAAGAGCACGTTTTTCACGTCTTGGCTGATGCGCTCAAGCATGCGACGGTCGGCTTCGGCTTGATCGATGCCCTCTTTCTTGGGGTCGATGAAGTCGTCGTGCTGGGTGCTCACCACAATGGTGTGAATGCGCACCGGCTTGTGGGTCTCGTTGTCATATTCCACTGTCACTTGGCTCTTGGCGTCGGGGCGCAAGTAGGGGAGCAGGTGCCCTTTGCGCAATTCTGCCAGCTCGCGCAGCAGCATGTGGGCGAGGTCGAGGGTGAGGGGCATGTAGTTGGGCGTTTCGTTGCAGGCATAGCCAAACATCATGCCTTGGTCGCCGGCTCCTTGTTCCTCGCGGCTGGAACGCTCCACGCCACGGTTGATGTCGTCCGATTGCTCATGCAGTGCCGAGAGCACGCCACAAGCGTCGGCGTCAAATTTATACTCGCTCTTGGTGTAGCCTATTTTTGTGATGGTGGCACGCGTTGCCTCCATCAGGTCGATATAGGCTTTCGATTTCACCTCGCCGGCTATTACCACTTGGCCGGTGGTCACGAGGGTTTCACACGCCACCTTCGACTCCTCGTCGTAGGCAAGAAATTGGTCGAGAACTGCGTCACTGATTTGGTCGGCTACCTTGTCGGGATGTCCTTCCGATACCGACTCCGATGTGAATAAATAATTCATTTTTTCTCCTTTTTTTATTTTGCGGTGAAAAAATGCTAAATGTTGCTGTGAAAGTTATGAGGGGTTATTTCGCAGTTTTAGCATTTTTTTGGGTGGTTGCAAGCAGCCAAATTTTTCCACCTATTGATTAATAAATCTGTGTTCCTTGAAAAAACATGGCAAAATTATTGTTTTTTTTCGACATGTGCAACATGTGTGAAAGAGAAAACTTAGGCGAAAGCTCGCTTTTTGTAAAATTCAAGGAATTTATCAACAAATTAAGCGAATTAAACGAATTAAACGGGTTTAAAAGCCCCCCCTCTCTCTTATCAATTCGTTTAATTCGCTTAATTTGTTGATATTTTGGTGTTTTTGGCTGTTTGAGTGGCTAAAAATGGGTGATAAGTGGTAAAAAAAAAGTCGCATGGGTCCATAATTCAGGCTCAATAATTTGTAGACTATGAAAAAAGAATTTATCTTTGCACTCAGAATAAAAGCGAGTAATTATTAACATTGCTTCCAATGAAACTTTTATTTGTTCATTGCGCCTTTTCGTTCTGAATGAAAAACAACGCATGCATTTTTTTGCAAAAAAACAAAGGTGGGTGGCAATGTTTTTTAATGGGAAATTAATTTTTTAAAAAATAAATCATAATGAAAAAAGTATTACTTTTTGTTGCTGTTGCAGGCGTGTGCCTCTCAGCCGGTGCTCAAAAGTTCACTTATATGAACGAAGATAAGCACGAACTTTCTTGCAATGTAAAATGGAATGGTCTTGATTCTCAAACTCAAAACACCTTTAGCAAGGAGTTTGATATCGCAACAAGTAATCAACCCATTTTGACAGCTCTTGATGGTAACACTATGTCTGCCTCTTTGCCCAATTGGATGGTGAGCTGCTTGGTTACTCCCAACGACTTTAAGGGTCAAATCAATGGTCAAGGTAAAAACCTCGCTTTGCCTAAGTATGCCGAAATTTCGCAAATGTTCTTGCAGGCCGTTAATGATGGTCCTGAAAAGGTGGGCGAAAAGCTCAATGTAAAGAGCTACATTTATGGCTATACCGGCACAGAGTTCAGCGAAAACGACCGAAAGGCTACTTACTCTGCAACTTTGGCTGCTCTCGAGGCCGATGAAAATGTGTTCAAGAGCAAAGGTCTTGAACTCTGTGAATTCAAGTTCTTTAACGGTAAACAGCTTGAAGATTTCATTCAGAGCAACTATGAGCGCCCCTACACCTATCTCAATGAAGGCAACCTTTGTGTGACAGTGAACTTGACCGATGCCAAGAACATGCACTTCAGGTATGGTACTTTCCAAGCCGAGGCCGAGAAGGCCACTATCTTCCGTGGTAAGGGTATTTTCACTGTGAAAGATCCTGCTGAAAACATCAATGTTGAGCCCACTATCGTGACCAGCACTGAGTACTACAACGTTGATCAATTCCTTGGTGGCAACCACCCTGCCATTCCTTTCATGATCCAAACTCACAGACTCCCTGCTTTTGGCTTGAAATATTACACCAACGACATTCGTGGCACTGTGGTTAATGAAACAGGCGAAGGCATTGCCGGTGCAACAGTTAAGCTCACCGACGAAACTACCGACGATGTAATGGATAACGCAACTACTGTTGCCGATGGTAAGTTTGAATTTGTTGGTCTTAACCCTGCCCACACCTATGAAGTGAGCATCACTACTTCCGACATGAGCGGTGTGAAAATCAACCGTCTTAACTTCGACAAGTCTAAAGCCGAGGCACAAGTTAAACTTGCCGATGGCAAATTTGACCAAAAAATTGCCGGTAAAGAAAACGATATTGAAATCGTGTTCACAGTTAAACCCAAGATTGAAACTGCTGTCGACAATGTCGAAGCCGGCAAGGCCGTGGCGAGCGTGCGCTACATCAACATGCAAGGCGTTGAAAGTGCCACTCCGTTTGCAGGTGTTAACGTAGCCGTTACTACCTATGCCGATGGTAGCAAAACTACTACTAAGGTTGTGAAATAAAAAATTTTTCAATCACAAGCAAAATATCGACAAATGGCTCATAATGAAGCCGTGATTCTATAATATCAATGAAAGTCGCATCCACGCGCATCCGGTAGCGATGCTCCGTGATGCGACTTTTATTTTTCTTGTTCTTGAAAAATAACTCTTTAAAGCGAAAAAAACATAAAAAAATGCAGATGTGTGCGTAAGTGCGCATCACGCAAAAAACTCAAACGATGAGAAAACAAATACTCACATTGCTGCTCATGTGCCTTTGCACTGTTGCCGCCTTTGCAACAGGAGCAGCACCCGAAAGTGGAAAATACTACCGCTTGTGGAGCAAAACCTCCAACAAATATGTGTGGATGGTGGGCGATAATTTTTTGCTTGCGACAAGAGGAGGAACTCCCGATGATGGTTTTTATGGTGCGATTTTTGCCAATTCCATCATTTTGCAACCTAAGCAATCAACATATTATTCAACCACTGCCGGTGAAGAATATCTGAGCTACCCCGGCTCTATTTTCTATCTTACCGGCGATAAAGTTTCGTCCGGTCGCATTGACAATGTTAACTTTGCTTCACAAGGGCTTGATGCTATGACCATTTTGCACAATTCGGGCTTCGGATTCATTTTCTTTGGTAGCTATGATACTGCCACAGGAATCTCAAAGTTTGCCACCGAACTGTTTGGCGATCGTTTCTTGAAAGATGGAGCACAATATGGAGGTCGTGTGGGCAATGCTGCAATCGTGTGTGGTGGCGACGATAACAATCAATTTGAGCTTGAACCTCTCGATGAGGCTCACATGAATGAGTTCTACTTTGGTGCAGCCCCCAAAACACAGGCAGGTGGCAAGTACTACACCACGATGTACACCGCCTTCCCCTACAAGTGCCACGACGGCGTGAAAGCCTATATCGTGACCAAGGTCGATGCCAAGGCTGCCAAAATCACTGTTCGAGAAATTGAGAATGGCGAAGTGCCTGCCAAAACTCCCGTGATTCTTGAGTGTAAAACAGCCACCCCTGCCACCAATCGCCTTGTGCCCATGACCACCCAAGCTACCTCTATCGCCGGCAACCTGCTCAAGGGGGTAATCGACATCAATCACAATGCCGGCAACAATGACTATCGCACCAAGTTTGACCCTGCCACCATGCGAGTGCTTGCTGCCGATGGATTTAAATTTGGCAAGACCAATACCACCGGCGACAACGCCGCCTACATTGCCACCAACACTTGCTACTTGCCCGTGACAGCCGAGCAAGCCGCTATCGACAACTACGACATCGTTGTGGGCGGTGAGGTTGAGCCCATCACGCCCATCACACTCCAAGCACTCACCGAGAGCATCGCTAAAAAAGAAATAGAGACACAAGCACAGGTCGCCATTGTCGACGACGACCTCACCTGTGTGTTTGCCAATAGCGAATATCTTTTTGTCAAAGACGACAACAAGGCTCTTGTGAAAGACATGCCCGGTGCCGGTGACCTCGACTACATGGAAATGGCCGGCTTTGACAAGGCTGCTCACTATGACCAAAGCAACTGGGCTATGATTAGGTTGTCCGTTGCCATGGAAAGCAACGATGCCGCACGCCTGCAATATGTGGGCAAGACACTCAAGGGTGTTGTAGGCACGTTGGACTCCAATGAAGGCACTGTTATCGAAGTGTCAAAAAATCCTGTGGCCGGTGCCGAAAATAAAACCTATGTCATCAAAAATGAAATCAACGATTTGACCGACAACATCAACACCTATTGCATGGCCGGCTTTGCCGGCACGCAGGTTAGCCCTGTCAATGGCAAGCAGTTCTTCTTTGTCACTCCCAAAAATTTGGAAGTTGCCGACATCACTTGGGCTGTGTGGAACAAAGATAAAAATGCTTTTGTGATTCCTGCCAAGCAAGGCACGGCCAATGGCTATGACCTTGATGGTGCAGTGGTGGTGGATGAGGAGGATGCCTTCCTCTTCAATCAAGGCGACCTCAAGTGGGGTGATTTGCAAGATGGCGCCACCTATGAGTTCCGTGCTCTTGTCCTGAAGGGCGAGAACATTGCGACCTCCAATGCTCCTGCTGTGGGCAAGCCCAATGCAACTATTGCCAAAGACTATGTGATCATGCCCCTCATGCTCAGCCACACCGGCATTGAAACTGCTGTCGACAATGTCGAAGCCGGCAAGGCCGTGGCGAGCGTGCGCTACATCAACATGCAAGGCGTTGAAAGTGCCACTCCGTTTGCAGGTGTTAACGTAGCCGTTACTACCTATGCCGATGGTAGCAAAACTACTACTAAGGTTGTGAAATAAAAAATTTTTCAATCACAAGCAAAATATCGACAAATGGCTCATAATGAAGCCGTGATTCTATAATATCAATGAAAGTCGCATCCACGCGCATCCACGCGCATTCGGTAGCGATGCTCCGTGATGCGACTTTTATTTTTCTTGTTCTTGAAAAAAATAACTCTTTAAAATAAAAAATTTTATAAACTACAGATGTGTGCGTAAGTGCACATCAAGCAAAAAAAACTCAAACGATGAGAAAACAAATACTCACATTGCTGCTCATGTGCCTTTGCACTGTTGCCGCCTTTGCAACAGGAGCAGCACCCGAAAGTGGAAAATACTACCGCTTGTGGAGCAAAACCTCCAACAAATATGTGTGGATGGTAGGTGATACCTATACCGCAGCAAATCGTTCTTCAGATGGCTTTTGGGGCGCTATTTTCTCGAATTCAATAGTATTACATCCCAAGTTGTCGACGGTTTATTCTTCAACTCCGAGCGAGGAATATGCGAGCAGTGCAGGCACTGTGGTCTATATTACGGGCAACCCCAATGCTTCCGGAGGCTTGAATAAAGTTGATATTGTTGCTCAAGGTATTGGATCTCAGTCTATTATTAAAAAGGCCGGGTCTAATGTTGAAATTATTGCTGAAAGCACTCCTGAAGGAATAACAAAATTCTATGGTAATATTTTTTTTGGGAAACGTTATTTGAAAGATGGAGCATCATATGGTTTTGGTAATAGTACTATATTGTGTGGTGGCGACGACAACAATGAATTTGAGCTTGAACCTCTCGATGAGGCTCACATGGACAAGTATTACTTTGGTGCAGCCCCCAAAACAAAGGTAGGTGACAAGTACTACACCACGATGTACACAGCCTTCCCCTACAAGTGCTACGACGGCGTGAAAGCCTATATCGTGACCAAGGTCGATCACAGGAAATCCCAAATCTCTATTCGAGAAATTAAGAATGGCGAAGTGCCTGCCAATACTCCCGTGATTCTTGAGTGTCTAACAGACAAGCCTGCCACCAATCGCCTTGTGCCTACGACCTCCCAAGCTATCATTGTCGAGCGCAACCTGCTCGAGGGGGTAATCGACATCAATCACAATGCCGGCAACGATGCCTATCGCACCAAGTTTGACCCTGCCACCATGCGAGTGCTTGCCGCCGATGGATTTAAATTTGGCAAGACCAACACCACCGGCGACAACGCCGACTACATTGCCACCAACACTTGCTACTTGCCCCTGACCACTAAGAAGCAAGCCACTATCGACAACTACGACATCGATGTGGAACGCCAGCCCACCACGCCCTTTACGCCCATCACACTCGAAGCACTCGCCGATCTTTTCACTAAACAAGAAATAAAGCAATATGCACGGGTCGCCATTGTCGACGACGACCTCACCTGTGTGTTTGCCACTAAGAAATATCTTTATGTCAAAGACGACAACAAGGCTCTTGTGAAAGACCTGCCCGGTGCCGGTGACATCGACTACATGGCAAAGGCCGGCTTTGGCGAGGCTGCTCACTATGACCAAAGCAACTGGGCGAGGATTAGCCTGAAAAAGCCCATGGAAAGCGACGATGCCGCACGCCTGCAATATGTGGGCAAGAAACTCAAGGGTGTTATGGGCAGTGTGACCATGTATGATGCCGGCACTGAGATCGTAGCGACAAAAAATCCTGTGGCCGGTGCCGAAAATAAAAACTATGTCATCAAAGATAAAATCAACGATTTGACCGACAACATCAACACCTATTGCTTGGCCAGCTTTGCCGGCACGCAGGTTAGCCCTGTCAATCACAAGACGTTCTTCTTTGTCACTCCCAAAAAATATGAAGTTGCCGACATCACTTGGGCTGTGTGGAACAAAGATAAAAAAGCTTTTGTGCTTCCTGCCAAGCAAGGCCAAGCCAATGGCTATAACCTTGCCGGTGCAGTGGGGGTGTCCAGTCTCGCCTACAATCAAGGCATTCGCAACTATGATGATTTGCAAGATGGCGCCACCTATGAGTTCCGTACTATTATCAGTACTGGTAAGGGTAAGGGTTATTCCGAATCAAATATTCCCACCGACTATGCGTTCACGCCCCTCACGCTCAGCAGCACCGGCATTATCACAGCTGTCACCCATGTCGAAGCCGGCAAGGCCGTGGCGAGCGTGCGCTACATCAACATGCAAGGCATGAGCAGCGACAAGCCCTTTGCAGGCATGAACGTGGTGGTCACCACCTATAGCGACGGCTCGCGCACCACCACCAAGGAGATGCACTAAAGTTCCACAGAATTTTATCAACGAATTCTATCAACTAATTATATCAACTAATTAAGCGAATTAAACGAATTTTTGAGAGGATTGACCTTCTCTGATTCGTGAAAATTCGCTTAATTAGTTGTTTTTGGGTCTTATACATCAACGAATTAAGCGAATTTATCGAATTTTTGAGAGGCTCGACCTTTCAATTCGTTTAATTCGCTTAATTAGTTGATAAAATTAGTTGATTTTGGTCTTATAATTCCGTGTCAATCTGTGGAAATTAATTTTGTGGGGGCTGTTTTTTGGTGTTAACTCGAAAATGATTATCTTTGCGTGTTTCTTTAGCTAAAAGTCAAGCTATCGAGCATTAACACGGTAGAATAAAAACAAAAAACATAACAAATAATGGCAGCATTAGAGACAATCAGAAAAAGAGCTGTGATTTTGACCATCGTGATTGGTGCAGGTCTTCTCGCCTTCATTCTTGAAGAGGGAGTGCGTGCATCAAGTTCATTCTTCAACGACACAACGGCAGCTCAAGTGGGTGACGCAAAAATTGAACTGCAAGAGTTCAACCGTCGCTACGAAGAACTCAACCAAAACCAAAAAGACCAACAAAATCGCCAAGATGCAGCAGTGCAACAACAGCAACTGCTCAATCAAATGGAGATGGAAACCATTCTCGACCAAGAGTATGAGGCCACCGGCATCGACGTGAGTAGTGAAGAAATGGCCGTGTTGATGAACAACGACCAGCAAGCCAATCAAATGACGCAAACCGTTGCCGAGCAGCTGGGACAGGCCATTCAGTCGCCCTCGCAACTCGACAAACTCGTGGAAAGCGACCCACAGCGTTTTCAACTCGTGGCAGGACCTTGGGGGCAGATGAAAAAGCAGGTCTATGACCAAATGCGTGGCTACAAGCTCTATTATTTGGTGTCGAATGCCATTGTGCCCAACGACCTCGACCGCTTGGCCATGGAGGAGGACAATGCCAGCACCTATTCTATCGAGTTTGCCAAGAAAGACTTTGCAACGCTCGACGATGCTAAATACAAGCCCAGCCAATCGGAAATTGAAAGCGTGTATAACCAATATAAAGAACTGTGGAAGGTGAACGACCCACAACGTCGCATTCACTACATTGCCCTCAACATCTTGCCCAGTGCCAAAGATCTTGCTGCCGGCAAGGCTGCAGTGGCCAAGGCTCAAGCTGCGATTGCAGGCCCCAACGGGCTCGACTCGCTCAAAAATATCAGCGAGTTTAGCAATGTGCAAACCCAAAAGGTGACTGCCGACCAAGCTAAGCAAATTGGCCAGCAAACAGGCGACAGCGCGCTCTACAAGTTTATCACCGGCAGTGCAGTGGGGGCCAGCCACATGTTTAACCAAGGCTATGACTATGCCCTCTATAAGCTCAAAGCCATTGAGCAACTCACCGACACTGCCAAAATTGTGATGGTGGGTGTGCAAGGCAACAAGGCACAGCAAGACAAGGTGCTCGCCGCTCTCAATGCAGGTCAAGACGTGTCGAAGATGAAGGGCGTTGAAGTGCAACCCGAGCAAGCCATTCAGGTGCAAAACCCACAATATGGTTTCAACGACACCATTAAGAGCAAAATCGAAAATGCAACCGACCAATATTTTGTGCTCAATAGCGATGCCAAGCAAGGCGCAGTGCTCATGAAGGTGGCAAGCAAGGTGAAAAAGACATTCTACACCTTGGGAATTTCTACCTATAGCATTGTGGCAAGCACCGAGACTGCCAATGCCGCTCAAGACCGTCTTGAAAACTTCTTGGCCAAGAACCGCACAGCAGCTGCCTTTGTGAAAAATGCAGTGAAGGGTGGTTTCGCCATGAACGAAGCCTTCATCTCGTCGGCTACCTCACAACTCGAAAACCCCATGCAACGTGGCAGTGGCATCGAAAACTCGCGCAAGGCCATCAAGTGGGCCATGACCGAGGCCAAGGCCGGCGATGTGTCGTCGGTGTTTGCCGACAACCACGACGTGTTGCTCGCTATTGCAGTCGATGAAGTGTATGATGGCGACTATATGCCCATGAACTCTGAAGAAGTGCTCAAGTTCTGCACAACCAAGGCCATGAACATCAAGAAAGCCAAGGCTATGGAAGAGCAATTCAAGGGCAAAGCAAGCAATGTGGCCGGCTATGCCAAGCTCTTTGGCACAGCAACCGACACCACCCAAGTGATGTTTGGTAGCGACCAAGTGTTTAAAATCAACACAATGCCCTTGAGTGGCGATGGCAACGAGGGCGATGGCGCTATCATTGGCCGTGTGGTTGCTGCCAAGCAAGGTGCAGTGCAATTCTATGTGGGCAACAGCGCAGTATATGCCTTTGTGGTGACCAAGGTTGAAAAGAGCAAGATGAAGCTCAAGAAAGAAGACCTCAACAACCGCTGGCTCATGCAATATGGCATCTATGAAAACCCACAAATGGGCGCAAGCCGTTTCTCGTCGGTTGTGATGGGTTCGGTGAAAATCAAGAACAACCTTGTGAAGTTCCAGTAAGAGCTAATCACAATATCGGGTGAGGGGGAGTTAAAACCACGGGGTTTTGACTCCCCCTCACTACTCTATTCCCACGGAATTTTATCAACGAATTAAACGAATTAAACGAATTTATGAGAGGATTGACCTTCTCTGATTCGTTTAATTCGTTGATTTATAAAGGAAAAAATCAACGAATTAAGCGAATTTATCGAATTTTTGAGAGGCTCGACCTTTCAATTCGTTTAATTCGCTTAATTCGTTGATAAAATTCGTTGATAAAATTCCGTGAATTCCGTGGGGCTAAAAAGTAGGGACAATCCCCTGCAAATTGCGCAAAATTGGGTGGGTGCTATTGGAGAAAAGGAAAAATTGACGTATATTTGAACTCTTTAAATAAAAATAGTTTTAATTGCGCAAAATGACTATTAACGAAACTCAAGACCAAATCATTGAGGAGTTTGAAGGCTTTACCGACTGGTTGGACCGTTATGCCCTCATTATTGAAATGGGCAATGCCACTCCCTCGCTCGACGAGAAATACAAGACTGCCGACAACATTATCGACGGTTGCCAAAGCCGTGTGTGGTTGCAGGCCGATGTCGAAGATGGCAAGGTGGTGTTTAGTGCCGACAGCGATGCCATTATTGTGAAAGGCATCATCACGATGCTGGTGCGTGTGCTCAGCGGGCGCACTCCGCAAGAAATTCTTGATGCCGACCTCTACTTTATTGATCGCATTGGGCTGCACGAGCACTTGAGCCCCACGCGCAGCAATGGCCTGCTGGCGATGATCAAGAAAATCAGGGCCTATGCCCTCGCCTATGGCTCGATGGAGCAGTGACTTGCGAGATGAAATCACGACAATAAAAACATCATTAACTATAAATTAAAAACCACAACATTATGTTTAAAAACCATCCCAAGGGGTTAGTCCCCGCCGCTTTGAGCAACCTGGGCGAGCGTTTTGGCTACTACATCATGAATGCCGTGCTTTTGCTCTTCTTGTGCTCTAAATTTGGCTTGAGCGACGAGACGAGCGGCATTATCTATTCAGTGTTCTATGCCCTCATCTATGTGTTGAGCCTCGTGGGCGGTGTGATTGCCGACCGCACCCAAAACTACAAGGGCACTATCATGACCGGTATCATCATCATGGCGGCCGGCTATGTGCTACTTTCATTCCCCATCATGTCAACCGCGTCAAACATCTCTTGGTTGTTGCCCTTCACTTGCTTTGCCTTGCTCATGATAGCCTTTGGTAATGGCTTGTTTAAAGGCAACTTGCAAGCTATTGTGGGACAAATGTATGATAACCTCGAAGCCGAAGCCGCCAAGAAGGGCCCCGAAGCCATGAAAGCTGTGCAGGGCCGTCGCGACTCGGGTTTCCAAATCTTTTATGTGTTTATCAACATTGGTGGTCTTGTGGCTCCCTTCATTGCTCCCTACTTGCGCGAGTGGTGGTTGAGCACCAAGGGCTTGCTCTACAATGCCGAGTTGCCTGCATTGTGCCACAAGTTCTTGGGCCATGTCAACATGACCGGCGATGAAACCTCTAACTTGAATAAGCTCATGGGCGAAGTGGGTGGCAATGTCAACGACATGGCTGCAGCTTGCAGCACCTATCTCGACACCTTCAACACCGGTGTGCACTACTCGTTTATTGCTTCGGTAGCTGCCATGTTGCTCTCGCTGTTTATCTTCATTGCTTTCAAGAAGATTTTTCCAACTCCCTCTAAGAAAGAAGCCCAAGCCGCAGTCGAATACACTGCCGAAGAGAAATTGGCTATGGGTAAAGAAATCAAGCAACGCATGTATGCCCTGTTTGCTGTGTTGGGCATTGCCATTTTCTTCTGGTTCTCGTTCCATCAAAATGGCCAATCGCTCTCGGTGTTTGCTCGCGACTTTGTGAAAACTCAATCGATTGCCCCCGAAATTTGGCAAGCAGTGAACCCCTTCTTTGTGATTGTGCTCACTCCTATCATCATGTGGATTTTTGGTATGCTCGCCAAGGCTGGCAAAACCATTTCAACCCCTCGCAAGATTGCCTATGGCATGTTTATCGCAGGTCTTGGCTACTTGTTCTTGGCCCTCTACTCGGCTTCGGCAGGTTATCCTTCGGGTGAGGAATTTAAAGCTATGGAAGTGGGTGCCAAAGAAGCCATGAAGGCAGGTCCATGGGTGTTGATTGTGACCTATTTCTTCCTCACGGTAGCCGAGCTGTTTATTTCGCCACTGGGCTTGTCGTTTGTGTCGAAGGTAGCTCCCAAGCACTTGCAAGGTGTGTGCCAAGGTTTGTGGCTGGGTGCCACTGCTGTGGGCAACCTGCTCATTTGGATTGGCCCCCTCATGTATAACAAGATGCCTTTGTGGCAATGCTGGACCGTGTTCCTCGTTGTGTGCCTCGTGTCGATGGGTGTGATGCTGGGCATGGTCAAGTGGCTCGAGCGCGTCACTGGCGAGAGCGAAGCTCCTGCCAAGGCTTAATGCAAAAGCTCTATGGCAACATGACTATTTGGTAAAAGTCTATTTATAACCTTAATGTCGCCCTGCTCAGTTTTTCAAAGCTGTAGCAGGGCGATGTCGTGTTTTTTTAGTAAGTTTGTGCTTCAATTACACAAAAAAAACGAAAAAAAAAGAAACAACTATGTTTGAAAATCAACCTAAAGGACTTTATGCACTTGCGCTTGCCAACACTGGTGAGCGTTTTGGCTACTACACAATGATAGCCGTGTTTGTGCTATTCCTCAAAGCCAACTTTGGCTTGAGTGCCGGTGCTGCCGGAGCCATCTACAGCACTTTTATGGGATTTGTTTATTTCTTGCCCTTCATTGGTGGCATTTTTGCCGACAAGTATGGTTATGGCAAAATGGTGACTATGGGCATCATCATCATGTTTTTTGGCTACCTGCTCTTGTCGATTCCGCTTGGAGGCAACACCGTGGCACTTGCCGCTATGCTTGCCGCCCTGTTTCTTGTGAGTGCCGGCACGGGCTTGTTTAAGGGCAACTTGCAGGTCATGGTGGGCAACCTCTACGACGACCCAAAATATAGCGGTCAGCGCGATTCGGGTTTCTCTATCTTCTACATGGCCATCAACATTGGCTCGCTCTTTGCCCCCACAGCAGCCATTTCGATCATGGACTACACCCAAAAACACTTTGGGGTGAGCGTTGAAGATAGCTATCACTACGCCTTTGCAGTGGCATGCCTGTCGCTGGTGCTGTCGATAGCCATCTACTATGGCTTTAGGAGCACTTTCAAGTGGACCGAGGCGAGCAAATCAAGTAAAAAAGCTGCCGGAGTTGAAGAAAAAGTAGAAGAAATTTCGCCCGAAGAGACCAAGCAGCGTATCACTGCCTTGTGCTTGGTGTTTGCCGTGGTGATTTTCTTTTGGATGGCATTCCAGCAAAATGGCCTCACGCTCACATTCTTTGCCGATGAGTTTGTGCGCAAAACCTCGTCGGGTGTCGAGAGCATGGCATTCACGGTGTGGAACTTGGTGGCTCTCATTTTCATCGTGTATGGCTTGTTTTCACTCTTTCAGAGCAAGACTGGCAAGGGCAAGGCTATCTCGGCAGGTGTGATTGCCGCCGCTGTGGGCTACCTGCTGTGGAGCTACTCGCAACTTGAAGGCAGCATCGAGGTGGCAGCCCCCATCTTCCAGCACTTCAATCCCTGCTTTGTGGTGATGTTGACCCCCGTGAGCATCGCTCTCTTTGGTTGGCTTGCCAGCAAGGGCAAAGAGCCCAGTGCGCCTCGCAAAATTGCCTTGGGCATGCTCGTGGCCGCCGGTGCCTATTGTGTGATGATGGTGGGCTCCATGAGCTTGCTCTCGCCCAATGCCCAAAAAGTGGCTGGTGATGCTGCTACCTTTGCTTCTCCCAACTGGCTCATCTCCACCTATCTCATTCTCACCTTTGGCGAGTTGTTGTTGTCGCCCATTGGCATCAGCTTTGTGAGCAAGGTTGCACCTCCCAAGTATAAGGGCATGATGATGGGTGGCTGGTTTGTGGCCACTGCTGCCGGCAACCTGCTGGTGAGTGTGGGTGGCTTTGTGTGGGGCAACCTGCCATTGTGGAGCGTGTGGAGCATCTTTGCTGTGCTGTGTGCCCTCTCGGCAGTGTTTATGTTCTCAATCATGAAGCGACTCGAGAAAGTGTCGAAATAAACAATATGGTGTGAGGGTTTAATCTACACAAGAGAGGATTAGACGCAAAAAAAGCCGCCATCGCGACCCCTTGGGGTTTCGATGGCGGCTCTCAGTTTAATTGTTGTTTGGATAAATATAGATTAGATTTTACTTCATCATTTTGCTTGTGGCAGTGGTGCCGTCGCTATAGGTAGTGACCACGATGTTGAGACCGCCAAATGGGCGAGCCGAAACCTTGCCGGTGAGGTCGATGTAGCTCACGCTCACCACTTGCTTGGCTGTCACTGTGGCATCGATGCCGGTACCTTCTTGCACCTCGATCATGTTGGATTCGGGCGAGAAGATGTCGATAATTTCACCTTGTTCGACTGTGGTGGCAATTGCCTGCACGGTGTAGGCATAGGTGACCATGTCGCTCATGGGCTCGTCAACCTCAATCGCCAAGCTGGTGCCTTCGGTTTCAACTTGTTTGAGTTTTTCTACCACAATATAGCCTGCAGGCACATTTTGCACAATCTCCATTTCGTCGATAAAGAGCTTGTTGCTTCCCTGATAGAAGAAACGCACACCGCAGTTGTCGGTGCCCTTGGTGAAATCGATGGTGTATTCCTTGAAATCGCCAGCCACTTCAATCGATTTGTCTTCGAGCACATTGCCTTTGGCATCAACCAGCATCACTTTCAATGCATCGGTTGCTTGAGGCTCGCCATACATGTAGGAGGCCAACTTAGCTTTAACTTGCAATTTTCCTCCATCGTTGCTCAGGTTGAGCATGGGAGTGGTGACAGTTGAAGGATCGCCAAAGGGGTAGAGACCCAGGTAGCCCTTGGCAAAAATGTGGCTCTTGCCATACCAGCCGGGCAGTTGGGTGTATTCGTCGAGATACTCCTCGGGGCGACCAAATTCACAGTATTTAAGATCACCTTTGGTGATTTTGTCGAAGTTTTCGCTCAACATCACAAGTGGGCCGGCGGTTGCGGTGGCTTTCTTCTTGTACACATTCACTTGATAGGCCTTGGCATCGTCAACGGCACTCCAGTTGGCAGTAAAGGCTTGAGGGCCCACTCCACTGGCTTCGGTTGCAACAGGAGCGGCAAGCGACTCAATCACTTTCACCACTTGAATTTCGTCGCTATAGTCGCTGGTAGCAATGCCATTGGTGGCGCGCACTCTGAAGAAGTAGGTCTTGGCAGGGTCGAGGTTTTCAACTTCTTTTTCTGTAGTTTTCACTTGCTCATCGTGTAACACATATTCCAACTCACTTCCCTTTTTGCTATACACATCGAGCAGATAGTGGGTGGCAGTTTTAATGCGCTTCCACACGGCAGTAAATGAGGTGCCTGTGGCCGTGCCAGGTTGCAAGGCTTTGGGGGCAGGGAAGAAATCGGGGCTGGTTTCGACCTTCACATTGTCGATGAGAATGCCACCCAGGGTGAGGAATGGCTCAATTCTCACAGAAGAAGAAGTGCTACCACCTGTAGCAACAAACGACACCTCATGCCAAGCCTTGTCGTTGAGGAAGAATTGTTGCATATCGGCGAAACCAATCATCATTTTCAATGCACCCATGTTGTCGCTTATCAATCGCACGCGTGCACTCACCTTCACGATGCCTCCATTGGCGCTCATGTCTTTGCGAGCAGTCTGCAAGTAGCCTCCATCGCCCACTTTGAGCTTGCCACCTGCCTCAAACACGTTTTTGCCACTCCAGCCTTTGAGAGTTTGAGCCAGCTTGCCCGAATATCCGCCAATGTCGGTTTTGGCAGGTGCGTTCTCGCTACCCTCGGTGAAGGCTGCAAAATCTTCGTTTAAAATTACTGTGGGCTTGGCAGCGCTCATCACGCCCAAAATGCCCATAAATAAGAATAATGAGAATATAAAACGTTTCATAAATCTATAGTTTTAAAGATTTTTTTAGGAAAAGTTTATAATTAGTTAAGTATTATGGTGAACAAATGTAAGCCTTATTTTTTCACTAAACAAACTTTTTGAGTAAAAATATACCATAAATTTTATTTTTGCCTTTTTTAAGTGCATTTATTTTCTAAAAAACATACTAACTTTGCGCATAACACATGGCGTTTTTTATTTTTAACCACCATCTCTCATGAAGTTGCAAAAATAGAGCCGATTGGCCGGTGTAGATTGCAATAGTTGCTGGCTTTGGCGATGGCAAGGCTGTGTGGTGGTTGGTGGGGGCGATGCGATGTTGCTTGTGTTTTGCCTTTTCGGCTAATTATTGTATTTTTGCCATAGATTATGGAAAATATAAATTCTCACACTGCATTCATTTTGGTGCTCATCTCAATTTTGTGCTCTGGTTTTTTTTCGGGCATGGAAATCGCCTTTGTTTCGAGCAACAAAGTGCGCATGGAGATTGATGCCAGCAAGCGTGGCTTGGTGAATCGCATCATCAATGTGTTCTACAATCACAGCGACATGTTCATCTCCACTTTGCTCATTGGCAACAATGTGGTAAACATCGTCTACTCTATGGCTATGGCCTCTTATATAGGTCCCTTTATAGCCTCCAGTGTGGGAGGTGGTGAAGGGGTAGACTTGTTGCTGGTGACCTTAATATCTACTATCGTTATTCTCATCACGGGCGAGTTTTTGCCCAAAGCTATCTTCCGCATCAATCCCAACTACTCGCTTCGCACCTTCTCGTTGCCACTGTTCATGTGCTATCTTGTGCTTTATCCGGTGTCAAAATTCACCGAGTTTTTGTCGCAAAGCATCATGAGGTTACTGGGCATTAAGGTGAACAATGAAAAAATAGGGGCCTTGAGTGTGGAAGAGCTTGATGCCTATTTGCAAGAAAATATCGACAAGAGCGAAGACGAGCATCGCGAGGTGGAGCGCGAAGTCAAGATATTTGAAAATGCCCTCGATTTTAGCGACACTCGCCTGCGCGATTGCATGGTGCCACGCAACGAGATTGTCGGGGTGAACATTGCCGACACCACGCGCGAGCAACTGGTAGAAATTTTCTCTAAAACGGGCTTGAGCAAACTTGTGGTTTATCACGACGACATCGACAACGTGCTGGGCTTCATACAGGTGAGCGAGCTGTTTGTCACCGATGTGAATTGGAAAGATCAGGTGAAACCTGTGCTCGTTGTGCCCGAAACCATGCTTGCCAAGGTGATGATGCAAAACCTGTTGCGCGAGAAGCGGTCGATGGCAATTGTGGTCGATGAGTTTGGCGGAACCTGTGGCATGGTCACCCTTGAAGACTTGGTAGAAGAAATTTTTGGCGACATTGAAGATGAGCACGACCGCAAGAAACTCATTGCTCGGCAACTTGATGCCACCACCTATGAGTTTTCGGGACGCATGGAGATTGAAGTGATTAACGAGAAATTTCATCTCAACCTGCCCGAGAGCAATGACTATCAAACCATCGCAGGCTTGCTTTTCACCGAGCTTGAAGAAATTCCCAACGAGGGCGACACGATTGACATTGGCTCATTCACCTTCACCATTCTTAAGAAAATGGCGGCTCGCATTGAGTTGTTGCTGTCTCTTATACACATCTGACGCTGCCGACGACTCCTTACGTGTA
>CAMYCE010000025.1 GCA_947254205.1 uncultured Prevotellaceae bacterium | reverse complement strand
TTTCGCTCCTTTTGTTTATTGCCAAAAGTTGCATTTCTTAATTGAACTTACGATTTCTATGGCTGTGACAGTCAAGGAGTGTTAACAAATTTTTAATTTAAAGAGAATTTTAATGGCGCATATGTGGGCGAAATTTGCACTATCAAAAAACAAATATTACAACAATTTTAAACTTTAAAGATATGAACACAACAAGTCTATGCCTATTGGCAATAATCATTGTGATGGCTTCGTGCTGGTACACTCCCGTTATTGTTACTTTGGGACTTTTATTTCCATTTTTGGCACATTCGGTGTCATCTTGCCTGCGTTGTCGCAAGTCGCATCCCAATCGCAACGAGTTGGTAGAGCACATGCATTTTATCTAAATGTGGTGTGTGCTACATTGCTTGAAGTGTGTTTTTATAACATGGTTGTTAAATCTAATTCTATATATTTTTTGTCTAAATTTCGTTTTTTTCTAATGTTCAGCCAAGAAGCATGAAAAACACCTAAAAATGGAAGGGCGGGATATTTTCTTGTGAAGCACAGAGAAATATCCTGCTCTTTTCATTTTTGTTAACCTAAATTGAGTGTGGCTTTACTATGAAAACTGCAGGGTATTTGCTATTTATTTTGTAATTTTGCATCAGGAATTAGACGTTAAAAAAAAGTATATGGTTGATTTGTTGTTTGAAATCAGTTGGGAAGTTTGTAACAAGATAGGAGGCATCTATGCCGTGCTGTCGACAAAGGCAGCTTCACTCCACAGGCAATATAAAAACAAGTTGATGTTCATTGGCCCCGATGTGTGGAACCATGAGCACGAGTCTCCTTTTTTTACTGAATCAAAAACCTTGTTGCGAGCTTGGAAAAAACAGGTTCAGTTGCCTCATGGGCTTAAAGTGAGGGTGGGGCGATGGAACGTTCCCGGGCACCCCGTTGCTATTTTGGTTGATTATCGCTCGCTCTATGCCCACAAAGATGAACTATATGGTAGCATGTGGCGCGATTTTGGGGTAGACTCTTTGCACGCCTATGGCGACTATGACGAGTCGTGCATGTTTGCCTTTGGTGCCGCTTTGGTGATAGAAAGCCTTGCAAATTTTCAAGGCTCTTCTTCTCAAAATGTGGTGGCTCATTTCAATGAGTGGACCACAGGCATGGGCTTGCTCTATGTGAAACGGCATCTCAAGCAAGTGGCCACAGTGTTCACAACCCATGCCACCAGCATGGGGCGCAGCATTTGTGGAAATGGAAAGCCCTTATATGACTATATGAGAGGTTATAATGGCAACCAAATGGCGCAGGAGCTCAACATGCAGTCCAAGCACTCGCTTGAGCGAGCTGCTGCTCATGCGGCTCATGTGTTTACCACAGTGAGCGATGTCACGGCCCGTGAATGTGAGCAACTTCTTGAGCGCACACCTCGTGTCACTCCCAACGGATTTGAACAATCGTTTGTGCCCAAAGGCATGAAAAAAGAGCAGTGCCGTGCCGAAGCTCGTGCACACCTATTGCAAGTGGCGAGTGCTCTCACAGGTGCACATTATGGCGATAGCACTTTTCTTGTGGCAACATCGGGCCGTTTTGAATTTCGCAACAAGGGGCTCGACATGGTGCTTGATTCCTTCAACGTGTTGCGCACCCAGCTTGAAACCGAGCCAATTGACGAGCTCCGCCATATTTTGCTTTTTGTGATGGTGCCAGCTTGGACTCGCGGGGCTCGTCGCGACTTGCAGCAGGCTCTTGTGGCAGGGCAAGTTTCACGACTTCCCAATCCATGTGTCACTCATGAATTGCATGAACCGCAAGGCGACTTGATTTTTTCTAAAATCAACGAGTTAGGATTTTCCAACGATCTGTCGCAACGTGTTCATATCATCTATGTGCCTTGCTATTTAGATGGTAGTGATGGCATCTTGAACATGACCTACTATGACTTGTTGTGTGGATTTGACCTCTCGTTGTTTCCTTCCTATTATGAGCCGTGGGGCTACACTCCGCTTGAGAGCATAGCTTTTGGAGTCCCAACCCTAACAACCGATTTGGCAGGTTTTGGCCGATGGGTGCAAAACCATGTTGGCACAAGTTTTGAGCACACGGGTGTGTGTGTGATTCATCGTTCCGACTCCAACTATGAGCAGGCGATAGTGACCATTGCTCAAGAGTTGCTCAAGTGCTATAGGCTCGATAGCGACTCGTTGACGAAACTGCGAGCAAAGGCACAAAAAACATCGCGCAAGGCAGGGTGGAAACAATTTATTGCACACTATGTTGAAGCCTATGACGAGGCATTGCAAATAGTGGGTAAAAACCAATTGATAACAAAAAAATAAAGATACAAAACTCTATAGATATATTATGATGAAAATTAAAGTGAGCAAGACCAATGAGCCCATGTGGCGCAACATAACGGTGAAAACCGAACTCCCCGCCAAGTTGAAAATGCTCGATGAGTTGTCGAGAAATCTGTGGTGGGTGTGGAATAGCGAAGCAAAATCTCTATTTCATGATTTAGATGAAGCATTATGGCGTTCTACTGGAGAAAATCCAGTGATGCTGTTACAAAAAATTTCGGCCACGCGCCTCGATGAAATTTTGAACAATCAAGCCATGATGAAGCGCATCGCTACGGTGCATGCTCATTTTTGCGACTACATGAAGCAACCCTTAAATAGCAACTATCCGTCGGTGTCCTATTTCAGCATGGAATATGGCTTGTGCAACGCCTTGAAAATTTATTCGGGTGGTTTGGGCATCTTGGCAGGCGATTATGTGAAAGAGGCTTCCGATCGTGGTGTCGACATGACTGCTGTGGGTTTCTTGTATCGTTTTGGCTATTTCAACCAAACGCTCTCAATCGACGGGCACCAAATTGCCAACTATGAGGCTCAAAATTTCAATCAACTGCCAATAGAACCTGTGCTCGACGCCAATGGGCAGCACATGGTGCTTGAGGTGCCCTATCCCCAGCGTGTTGTCTATGCCCATGTGTGGCGTGTGAATGTGGGTCGTGTGAAACTCTATCTCATGGACACCGATATTGACATGAATAGTGAGTTTGACCGTTCAATCACCCATCAACTCTATGGTGGCGATTGGGAAAATCGCATCAAGCAAGAATATTTGTTGGGCATTGGTGGCGTGTTGTTGCTCAAGAAATTGGGCATTGATAGTCAGCTCTATCATTGCAATGAGGGCCATGCCGCTTTGCTCAACTTGCAACGCTTGGTCGACTATGTGCAGGGTGCTGGCTTGAGTTTCAACGAGGCACTCGAAGTTGTGAGAGCCTCGTCACTCTACACGGTGCACACTCCTGTTCCTGCTGGTCATGACTATTTCGATGAAGGGCTATTTGGCAAATATATGGGAGATTTTCCTGCCAAGTTGGGCATTGAGTGGAGCGACCTCATGAACATGGGGCGCGAGAATCCCGATTCTCAAGAGCGTTTCTCGATGAGCGTGTTTGCACTCAACACCACACAGGAGTCCAATGGTGTGAGTTGGCTTCATGGTGAGGTTTCCAAGAAAATGTTTCAAGGGGTGTGGAAAGGCTTTGCTCCCCAAGAGTCGCACGTGAGCTATGTGACCAATGGTGTGCACATGCCCACATGGGCTGCCTCGGAGTGGAAGAGCTATTATGCCTCGGTGTTTGGCAAAGAGTGGCTCGACCATCAAGAAGATGAGCGCACATGGGCTCCCATCATGAATGTGCCCGACGAGGAAATTTGGAACATGCGCATGAAGCTCAAAAACAAGTTCATCAGCTTTGTGAAACGCGACTTTAGCGCAAGTTGGCTCAAAAATCAAGGCGACCCCACGCGCATCATGTCGATAGTCGATAAAATCAACCCCAATGCTTTGCTCATTGGCTTTGCACGCCGTTTTGCTACCTACAAGCGTGCCCACTTGCTTTTTACCGACCTTGATCGCTTGGAAAAAATTGTGAACAATGAGCAATTTCCTGTGCAATTCATTTATGCAGGCAAGGCTCACCCTGCCGATGGAGCCGGCAAAGACTTGATTAAGCGCATTGTTGAAGTGAGTAAAATGCCACAGTTCTTGGGCAAAATCATTTTCTTGGAAAATTATGACATGACTGTTTCCAAGCGATTGCTCACCGGGGTTGATGTGTGGCTCAACACGCCCACTCGGCCTTTGGAGGCATCGGGCACTTCGGGCGAAAAAGCCGAGATGAATGGTTTGCTCAACTTCTCGGTGCTCGATGGTTGGTGGTATGAAGGCTATCGAGAAGGAGCAGGTTGGGCTCTCACTGCCGAGCGCACCTATACCGATCAAGCGCAGCAAGACAAACTTGACGCAGCGACTATTTATTCTAAACTCGAAAATGAGATTATTCCACTCTATTTTGCCAAAAATTCTCTTGGTTATTCTCCCGAGTGGATTCAATACATTAAGCGGTCGATTGCAACTATTGCTCCACACTACACCATGTCGCGCATGTTGCGTGACTACAACAACCAGTTCTACAGCCCCGAAGTAGCTCGTTGCAAGCGGCTTGTTGACAACAACTTTGCTCTTGCGCGCCACATTGTGGCTTGGAAAAATAGGGTAGTAGAGTTGTGGGATAGGGTGCAAGCTGTTGATATTCAATTGAGCGACTCGCTCAATAGTGCCACCAATAATGGCGAAATCACAGAGGCTACTATCAAGCTCGATACTGCAGGGTTGGGCACCGACTTGCGTGTGGAATTGGTGATTTATCGCGAAGAAGATGGCGAAAGCAAGTTTGCCGAGGCAATACCTTTTACTATCGAGAGTCAAGAAGGCGATATTGTCACCCACACATTGAAGCACCCCCTCAAGAGTTCGGGTGTGTTTCGCTATGCCTTCAGGGTGTATCCATGGATCGACGAGTTGCCCCACCGTCAAGATTTTGCCTACATGAAGTGGGTTTAACCCCAATCGGTCATTAGGTCGCAATAAGAGAAGATCTTAGGCTTTTCCTTGCCTTTGTCATTTATTTTGGTTCTTTTTGACTGCTTTTTCGGTTGTTTAGCCCGCTAAACGCCCTCAAAATCAATCAAAAACTCCTCAAAATAATTTGACAAAAACAAAGAAACCTAATGCCCGATTTGGGTTTAACCCGCCACTTCCTGTCCCTCAAAAGAGAGTGCTTCGCCACCTGTGCGTGCACTCTTTTTTTGGTGTGAGGGGGAAATGTAGATGTTTTTATCAAGAGGTTGTGATGAGGCCATTCATCATGGCATAGAGGCTTAGGCCCGACACACTCTTGATGCCCAATTTTGCCGTGATGTTTTTGCGATGGCTGAGCACGGTGTTGAAGCTGATGTTGAGCTTGTCGGCTATCTCCTTGTTGGTGCAACCTTGTGCCACAAGTTGCAACACCGAGGTTTCTCGTTGGGTGAGTCGGCCTTGAGGCTCTTGATTGTCGCTTGCTTTGAGAAACTTGTTCAAAATGTCGACAATGCCGGCTTCTTGGTCGTGACTATTGATGCGATTGGCCTCGATGCTGGAGCACAATTCGCTCGAAACCACAATGGTTTTATCTTTATTGGGCAAGAAAAACTGCAGGTTGTCCAAGAAAATGGGACCGTTGGTGACCAGCAGGTCAAAATTCACTTTTTTCTCTCCTTGAAATTGCGATAACGATTCATAGGTGTAGGCACAAGCAGGAAAGTTCTCGTGCAACAAGTACTTGATGCCCAAGGCAGTCAAAGTGTCGGTCAATATGATGGCTACATGTTTCATGCTTGGCCCAATAACACATCTGACAGAGGCCTGAGAATGCGATTGCGAATGCGATTGTTTTGAGTAATATCTTTTTTGATGCTCAACAATGCTGTGAGCACAGCTTGGCACAGGTTGCTGTTGTAGTCGCCCTTGAGGTGCACCACAAACATGCTGATGAGGTCGTCGATTTTATCTTCAATCGAGTCTTGACTATCTTCTATGGTGATATTGGCTGTGGGGGTAGGTGGGGTGGTGATGGGAGGGCATTTAAGCAATTGTGGAAACCATCGGGTTCTATCATCTTCAATGCGATGTTGGAGTTCGGTTTTCATCTCGTGAAAAAACTTCAACATTAAATCTAAGTTGTTGTTGGGCACCGACTTTTGCAACAAAAAGTTGAAGTGTCGCTCTATGTTGGGAATTTGATATTGCTCATAGTAGGCATTGGTCTTGGTGAGATAGTCGATAATGACCGATACTTGAAACGATGACAATGTGCGCTCAGGAAAATATTCTGGCGAAACATAGGTGTTGAGAATGGTGGTGAAAAACGTTTCGTCGATATTGTGGCTCGCACACATTGAGTGCACAGTGTTTTCGCCCACTCCCAAAGTGATTCCAAAGCGATAGAGCACTGCAACAATAGTGGGGTCTTCAACAATGAGGTCGCAAAGCACGGTATTTCCCTGAATGAGTGGCATGGCAAGTGTGTTTTGACTTTATTTTTTGTAGGCTTTACTGAACGAAATGTGGGAAGCAGTGACCACACCACACATGTTGATGTCAAATTCTTCAACCGGAATTTCATCGAGCAACTGGCAGTTGAGAGCCACCCCTATCAAGTAGGCATTTTTGCACTTGGGCAACAGGCGGTCGTAGAATCCCTTGCCACGCCCCATACGATGGCAATGCTTGTCGAGCCCCACAGCCGGCACTATCACCAAGTCGATGGTAGTGGGGTCGATGAGTTCGGCTCCTTCGGGTTCTTCGATTTTGTAGTCATCGCTTTCTTTTAGGCTGTTGGCGTCATATTTCAAGATGTCGAGTTCTTCTCCATTCACGCGAGGAAGATACACATTTTTCATGTGCGACCAGCGTTCCACAACTTCATGAGTGGGAAGTTCGTCGGGCAAAGAGTAATAGAGCAAGATGTTTTGGGCGTTTTTAAATGCTTGCAAAGCCTCGATAGTGTCAAACACCATGTGGCTTTCTTGTGCCATAGCTTCGGGAGTCATGGCTTTTTTCTTTTCTCTGATGAGTTTTCTTAGTTCTTTCTTGTCCATGCTATTTTAGAATTTATAAACCCAACGACATGATGGGGAATGTGGCTTGATGCTTGGAAAAAGCTTTGAGGGCTGCTTCGATGGTGCGATCGTTGCGATTGAGAATGGGGTAGAATGCCGACTGGCCCAGCACGTCTCTGGCAATGAGAGCTTTGAGGTCGGTGAGCAACAAGTTGCGCGATTGGTCGATATAATACCATCGAGCAGGCACTCCATGACGAGCGGCATAGGCGACAAAGTCGTTGAGCAAGGCATCGTTGTCGTTGAGCAACCTCAAGAGCTGCTTGTAGTCTTTGGCTTGACTCAAGGTGTGGCGATTGCGTTGCACATATTTGAGCACAAATTGTTGGAGCAATCCACCATTAATCACGTTGATATAGTAGGAAGAAACTCCTGATGTGTCTTTGGCAACAAAAATATCGGGGATAATGCCACCGCCACCATACACCACGCGCCCGTGTAGCGTCTTGAATATTTGCTTCTTGTCGAGCTTAATGCTGTCACGGTTATATAGCTCGCCACTATTGTATCGGTTGAGCAATTCCTTGTCATAGGAGAGAAGCCCTGCTTTGTAGTTCTTTTGAATACACCTGCCACTGGGGGTGTAGTATCGTGCAATAGTCAGTCGAATTGCGCTATTGTCGGCAAGCGGAAATTGCTTTTGCACCAATCCCTTGCCAAAGGAGCGACACCCAATAATGAGCCCTCGGTCGTTGTCTTGTATTGCTCCCGAGAAAATTTCGCTTGAACTGGCCGAAAATTCATCGATGAGCACTGCAATTTCGGCATCTTGATATGAGCCATTGCCATCGCTCCACACTTGCGACTCGTCGCGCTTGTAGCGTCCTTTGGTCGAAACAATGAGTTGATTGGCGGGTAAGAATTCATTGGCCATGAGTATGGCCATCTCCATGTAGCCACCTCCATTGCCACGCAAGTCCACTATATATCGCTTGGCACCTTGGTTCTTGAGCGACGATAGAGCGGTGATAAATTCGTCGTAGGTGTTGCGAGCAAATTGGTTGACTTTCACATAGCCTGTGTTTTTGTCTATCAAATAGGCTGCATCAACCGATTTAATGGGAATGTCGCCACGCTTCACGTTGAAAATGAGCGTTTTGCTGCTATTATTGCGCTTGATGCCCAGTTTCACAATCGACCCTTTGGGGCCACGCAGTTGCTCTTTGATGGAATTGGCATTCAATCCTTTGCCCACAAATTGCTTGCCACTCACCGATATAATCTTATCGCCGGCCAAAATGCCCACTTTCTCTGAGGGACCGCCCGGTATCACTTCCACCACATTAATGGTGTCGTCCATGATTTGAAACGAGATGCCTATGCCACTGAAGCTTCCATTCAATTCCTCATTGCTGGCAGTGAAGTCTTTGGCTGTGAAATAAACCGAGTGAGGGTCGAGATTGGATAAAATTTCGGGGATAGAGAGTTCTACAAGGCTGTCCATGTTCACGTCGTCGACATATTCGTTTGACACAATGCCCAGCACATTGTTGAGCTTGCGGTCAAGGTCGGTTGACTTTTGCACCGTGAAATGGCTACCCAGTAGTATGCCAAGAATTAAAGCCACTGCAAGAGCCAGTGGCACCCATGTGAAGCTTGGTTTAAAACTTGAATTCATTGAAATATCACAAAATAAATTCTTTTAACTCGCCATCTTCTTCCGAGATGTGAATACACTCAACTCCTGCTCTTTTCAGCAATTGCAATCCTTCGGTGAGCCGATACATGTCGGCAAACACCACGCGCTTAATGCCCGATTGAATGATGAGCTTGGAGCACTCAATGCATGGCGAGGTTGTCACATAGAGGGTTGCACCTTTACTGCTGTTGTGGCTTTGTGCCACTTTGGTGATAGCATTGGCTTCGGCATGAAGCACATAGGGGCGTGTGTTGCCGTTTTCATCTTCACACACGTTTTCAAAGCCCACTGGTGTACCATTGAAACCATCTGAGATGATCATTTTGTCTTTCACCAGCAGTGCGCCCACTTTTCGGCGTTCACAATAGGAATTTTCAGCCCAAACTCTTGCCATGCGCAGATAGCGTGAGTCTAATAGAGTTTTTTTGTCGCCGTTGTCGTTCATTCCTGTGCAATAAAGATTGTAAAATATTTTGTAAATATTCGTCTCATTTTCAGTGAGTTGTTTAGCTAAATGAGATGACTTTACTCTTCTTTACAAAAGAGCACTGCAAATATAGTCAAAATTCATGTAAAAGAGTGAGTGGCATGAGTTAAAATGCCACCCACTCCGGTCAATTTCTATTGGTTGGTTGTGTGGTTTATTTTTGTGTTTTTATTCCGTCGCGTTTCAGCAAGGCATCGATTTGTGGCTCCCGCCCCATGAAATTGGTGTAGAGTTTCATGGGAGCATCGGTGCCTCCTCTCGACAAGATGTTGTCGCGCAGCGATTGTGCCGTTTGGGTATTAAACACTCCTTCTTGCTTGAATTTGGCAAAGGCATCGGCATCGAGCACCTCGGCCCATTTGTAGCCATAGTAGCCGGCGGCATAGCCTCCCGAAAAGATGTGCCCAAATTGTGTCGACATCATGCACCCTTCAACCGGCTCAAAGAGTTGAGCTTGCTTCAAGGCCTCATATTCAAGTTCTTGAGGGTTGCCGTTGAAGGCAGCTGTGAGCGTGTACCAAGCCATGTCGATAAAGCCAAAGCCCAATTGACGCATGCAAGCATAGGCAGCTCCATATTGTGCCGATGCCACAATGCGATCGATATACTCTTGCGGAATTTTCTCGCCTGTGAGATAATGGGTTGCAAAACTGTCGAGAAATTCGCGCTCGAGCAGGAAGTTCTCATTGAATTGCGAGGGCATTTCCACAAAGTCGCGATACACGTTGGTGCCCGATAGCGAAGCATAGCGGCATTGCGACAGCAGGCTGTGCAGGGCATGACCAAACTCGTGGGCAAAGGTGCGCACTTCGCCAAAGGTGAGCAATGAGGGTTTTGAGTCGGTGGGTTTGGTGAAATTCATGGTGATCGACACGAGAGGTCTCATATCGTTGTCTTGCTGGTCGTGATGCTGTTCTCTGAAGTCGGTCATCCAAGCGCCACTTTGCTTGGTGAGGCGTGGAAAAAAGTCGACATAGAGCATGCCCAAGAAACTGCCGTCGCGATCGGCAACATCAAAGGCTTTCATGTCGTGATGAAACACTTGAGCATCATGGTTTTCTTTGAAAGTGATGCCATAGAGCCTTGTGGCAAGTCCAAAAATGCCTTGTGTCACGTGGCTCAATTCAAAGTAGGGACGCAACAACTCATCGTTGATTTTATATAGCTCGTCTTTTTCTTTGTTGGCATAATAGGAATAGTCCCATGGCATGATTTTCATTGCCTTGCCTTCAAGTTTTGTGGCATAGGCTTCGAGCGACTGCATTTCTTGTTGAAAGGCCGGCTCATAGGCAGTTTTAAGCCTATTGAGCATTTCAAACACCTTGCCGGGCTCTTGTGCCATCATTTTCTTGAGATGATAGTGGGCATAGGTTTCATAGCCCAATAATTGAGCTATTGCAAGGCGAGTGTTGGCAATGTCTTTGATGATGTTGATATTGCTGTTTTCGCCATGAAAACATTGTGAGTTATAGGCTCGATAGAGTTGTTCTCGCAAGTCGCGCCGTGCCGAATATTTCATAAAGGGCACATAGCTGGGGAATTTGAGAGTCACGAGATATTGCCCCTCTTTGCCTTTTTCCTTGGCTGCAAGTGCAGCGGCTTCAATGGCACTATCGGGGAGTCCCTCTAAGTCATCGTGGTTGAGCCATAGTTCAAACTTGCTGTTATCCTTTAAAGCATTTTGTTCAAATTTGAGTGTCAACTCTGTGAGTTGCAGTGTGAGTTCTCGATATTTTTCACGATGCTCGCCTTGAAGTGAGGCACCATTGCGCACAAAGGAGTCGAAGGTGAGTTGCAACAGCATCTCGTCTTCTTGATCATGCTCTTGGGGCACAAAGTTGTTTTTCACATGCTTCACTCTGGTCCATAATTGCTCGTTGAGTGTGATGCTGTTGCTGTGCTTCGAGAGCAGGGGGGCAAGGGTGTTGGACACCTCAATGAGGTCGTCGTGGGCATGAGCCGATAGCAGGGCATAAAACACTCCCAGTGTGCGCCCCAGCATGTCACCCGAATTTTCCAGTGCCACAATTGTGTTTTCAAATGTTGGCGGTTCTTGATTGTTCACAATTGCTTCAATCTCTTGGTTTTGCTCCTCGATGCCTCGCCTTATGGCAGGCTCAAAGTCGCTTGTTGCAATGTGGTCAAAGGGTATGGCACCATGCGTTGTTTTAAATGCTTCAAAAAAAATATTATTGCTGTTCATTGTGTTATGATTTAGTCGATTGAATTTAATATGGCATCTCTCACCAGTGAGATGTATTTGTGTTTGAGTCCCTTTTTAATGAGCTCTTGGCGGTCGCCTTCAAAAAGGTTCACAAAGTCGTCGTTGCTCATCATTTCATGTGCTTGACGGTATTGGGCTATGGCCTCGGTCACTTGCTTGTTGCACAAGAGCAGGTGTGCATAGTTCATGTGATCTTGAACAGTGGCAGTGTCATCGGTCATGATTTTCTCGTAGTATTTTTGTGCTTGGGCATAGTCGTATCTCAAAAACGAGCACCATGCAATAGGCCGCCATGCTTTGTGCTTGCTGGGCGATAGATAATCAACCTTGTAGTAATACTGCAATGCTTCGTCGATATTATCTTGAAACAAAAGGCAATGACCAATGCTCAAGCACAAGTTGGCTTGGTTGGGCGATATGGCCTCGGCTCGCTTGAAATAGAGGAGTGCTTGTTCATAATTTTTCAAAGCACGATAGCAAGTGGCAATGTGTTTCAAGTTCCACACATCATGGTCGTGTATCAGGTCATATTTTTTGTAATAGGCAATAGCCTTGGCATGTTGTCCTAAGTTTTGGTGGGCAAAACCCAGTTTTTGATACACATGTGCTTCGCAATCTTGAAATTGGTCGAGCATGAGCTGGTAGTATTTGATGGCGTCGTCATAGAAACCATTAGCCAGATAAAACTCGGCTATCACCGTGAGGTGCATTTTATCTTCAATGTAGCTATCGATATAGGGCAGGGCTGTGAAATCCATTGCAGTGTCAAAAATGTTCACAAAGTCGGCTCGTCGAGAAAATAGTTTAAAGAATCGATATAGGTCTTGCACAAAGCAGTTGATACTTAAATCTCTACTTTTAATATCGGGGTTGAGTTGGCTTGTGTTCAATTCCTTAATGTCGGCGTTGTGCATGTCAAATTGTGACGACATGGCTTGCCGTTGAGCTTCGGGAATGCGAGCAATCGAAAACACAAGTGAGTATTTGTCGCTATCACACAAGTAGGGGGCCATTTCAATAAGTTCAAATAGCTTGAGGTCGCTGGCAGTTGCATCGGTCGATATTTGAGTGTGCCCGCTGTAGAATGGCAAAAACCAGTTTGAAATTGTGTTGAAAAAGGGATATGACTTGAGGTTGGCAAATGTGGAAATATACACATCGCCTCCTTCGGTTTGAATTTTGTTGAGTTCTTCAATTTTTTGTGTCACACCACTATTTTCCAGCCATGCTTGCCATTCGGGGTTGGCTTCAAGGTCGGTAGCGTCGACACTATGCCCTTTTTCTTTGAATTTGTTCATGAGATCGGGGCTCATCTTCATGATGTTGGGCATGAGGTCGTCTTTGAGTTTGCGAGTGATGTTGTCGGTGTTTTTGGTGCGAATGAGTCGATTCACTATGGCAAACACATCGTCGCTGAAGTGAGGGCTCTCGGCTGCCAAGTTGAGTGCCGATTTAATCGTGCCGGTTTTGCCAATTCGGGTGCGGTTGAGGTAGAGCACAATTATAGCACATGTGAGCGACCTAAGTTGCACTTCATTAGATGTGTTGTTGTAGTAGATGTGAAGCAATAGTTTAAGTTTTTCTTCGTCGTAGAATTTGATTAAACTCAGGAATAGAGCCGACACGATGAGCACCTTGAAGTGTTGTGGAATCTTGTTATCGTCGAGGCTGTTTTTGAGTGTGTTGGCATCTTCACTGCCCATGGGCACAGTGCACCACACTTTGTTAAACAGGTTGGCACTCAGTTGCTCGCTATCTTGCTTCACTTGAGCAATTGCGATTGTGTTGCGATATTGCTCCTCAACATTGTTGAGCAATTCAAGTTTGTTGAGCATGGCCATGTATTGTTGCATAATTTCTTGCAGTGAGAGCGATGCTACCGTGGCTCTTCTCACATAAAAAAGCTCGGTCGAGGTGCTTGTCGATAGTCGCATCACGCATTCATCGAGCAGGCTGTAGATGTCGTGATACACTTGCCGCACAATATCATCGCGCTTGGGGTCGTCAAAGCCATCGGATAAATATTTCAGCATATATCCATAGGTGCTTTTGATATGGTCGTAGCGGTCGCGCAAAGTCAAGTCGACAATGTTGTTGAGCATTGGCTTGAATCGTGCGATAGCTTCGCTAATGCGCTCTTGCTTGAGCAAAATTTTAATTTCGCTACTTGTTTGTTTGATTTCTCTAATCTCCATTTTTAATATCAAGAGTGTTGAACCTCGCATTGAGGCATTGTTGGCATAAAGATAGCAAATATCATGCAAATTTACTGCTTTTGGGCAAAAAGGAATTTCAACCCCCTTTTTAATTCAAAGAAATGTGCTATTTTTGTACAAGATTAAACACTAATATTTTTTTACACGATTATGCTTCAACGACTGCAATCGATCTATTTATTTGTAGCTGCTGCATTGCTGGTGGCTTTTGCGTTTACGACCTCGGTTACTGTGGCAACAGGCGCAGGTGTCTATAACTTGGGTGTTTTGTATAGTGGAATAGCCGATCAAGTTGCCCCCAACTACTTGTTGATGGTTATGGATATTTTGATTGTTGTGCTATCGCTCATCACAATATTTAAATATAAAAATCTTGCCAATCAGTTGCGCTTGTGTAGCATCACCATTGCTCTTGCTGTGGCCATGATGGTGTCGATTGGTGTGCTTGCCTATGGGCAGATGTCGCTTGGAGCTGTGACTTTCACGGTTTTCAATGCCTTGCCTGTGGGTGCTTTGGTGATGTTGCTCCTTGCTCGTCGTGGCATTGCTCGCGACAAGAAACTCATTAGCGATAGTGAGCGCATCAGGTAAATCGTTTTTAGTTTAAAAAATCTCTTATACCGGCTCATTGATGGCTTTGGAGGCCTCAATGAGTCGTTTTTGATGGCACATGAGCAACTGTCCATCGTTGTCGCGCAGGTGCATTCCATTGCCTCTGCAATATTTAAATTGCTTGCAGTGGGCACACTCGCCTGTGTGCATCCATGAGCGGTCGCGGAATTTTTCAAAGCGGTTTTCCCACACGTCCATAAATGAGTCTTGATACACGTTGCCTTGCTTGTAGTTGGCACGAATGCTGGTGCATGCCGATATTGAGCCGTCACACAGCACCGAGCCCACAGTCACGCCAGCACCACAAAAATAGAAATGGTCGCGCACCTCGGTTTCATATTCACCTAAATATCCCTCACAGCCATAACTGGCATGAATCCTGCCTTGCTGTCGTGTTTCTTTGATAAAGTCCATCATTCCTTTGAAGTGGGCATCGGTGAGCCTCATTTTGGGATCTTGGGCAGCACGGCCCACTGGGAAAATCGAAAAAATGCGCCATGCTTTCACGCCTTTTTCTATCAAGAAGTTGCCAATGGCCGGCAATTCATGATAGTTGCGCTCGTTCACACAGGTCACCACGTCATACACCGGCCCGTGGCACAGTCTCATGTGGTCGAGGGCTTGGCTCACCATGGCAAAGCTGTGTGGGTTGCCCCGCATCCAGTTGTGATTTTCTTGAAGTCCGTCGATGCTGATGGTGATAGAGTGCATGCCAGCCTCGATGAGGCTATATAATTTAGATGAAGTGAGAAATAGGGCATTGGTCACCATACCCCATGGGAAACCTTTGTCATGAATAGCCCGTCCGCATTCCACAATATCGGGGCGCATGAGAGGTTCGCCTCCCGATATGACTACAAACACGTTGTGAGGATTGCATCGAGTGGCCACATCATCGAGCACATGCAAGAAGTGGGCGAGGGGCATGTCGGGCACATGGGTCGCAGTTTTGCAGTCGCTACCACAATGCCGGCAGTGCAAGTTGCACCGCAAGGTGCATTCCCAAAAGAGTTGGCGCAACTCATGTTGCTTGATAATGAGGTTTTGTTGCCTATGGGCAAGTTCTTGTGCCAGTTTTTTCCTTAGGCTCATTTCTTTTTCTTGAGCGTGATATTGCCCGAGAGTTCTTGGATGCCTTGGTCCCAGTGCCCTTTGCCGTGCAAAATTTGCTTTGAGGTCATTTTCTCGGCACTCAAGGTAGCGGCTTCAAATTCGCCTCCGTTGGCAGGGCCATCAATATCTTCAAAGCACACTTCTTTGAGGTCGACAAACACGCTGTGAATGGCTTGTGTGCGAAATTTGCCTTGTGCATCGGTCGTGGTAGAATCGTTCATGCCTCCCATTTGGTGATAGCGCAAGCCTTGCTTGTTGATTAAAGTGACTTTAATGCCGGGAATGGGGTTGCCTGCCTCATCGGTCACTTTGCCTGTTGCATGAAATCTCACAGTGGGCACACCATATTCAACAGGACTATCTCCGCCATTGCCACATGAGCTAAATCCCAATGCTGTCAATGCCAGCGATAGCATTGTGTTGCACACGGTGAAAACTTTCTTTTGCATTCTTATTCTTTTGTGTTTAATGTTTGGTTTTGTGTGATAGCATCAAAATGCCATGGCAATATTACATAAAAAAGAGTGAAAAGCATGTTTAGTTTAGTCTTTTTTAACTTAATTTTTCTTTCAGGAAATGTCCTGTGTAGCTGTTGGGGTTTTGTGCCACCTCTTCGGGAGTGCCCGTTGCCACAAGGTTGCCACCTCCTGCGCCACCTTCGGGCCCTAAGTCAATCAGATGGTCGGCACACTTGATGATGTCGATGTTGTGCTCAATGATGATAACGGTGTGTCCGCGCTCAATGAGCTGGTTAAACGATTTCATGAGCGTGTTGATGTCATGAAAATGAAGGCCGGTGGAAGGTTCGTCAAAAATGAAAATGGAGTGTTCTTTCTTTTCGCCACTCATGAAGTAGGCCAGTTTCACGCGCTGATTTTCACCCCCCGATAGTGTCGACGACGATTGCCCCAGCTTGATGTAGCCCAAGCCCACGTCTTGCAAAGGTTTGAGTCGCTTCACGATTTTCTTTTCGTTGTAGGTGTTGGCTTGTGAAAAGAATTCGATGGCTTGATTAACGGTCATGCCAAGAATGTCGGATATGGTCTTGTCGCGATACACGACCTCCAACGCGTTGGGCCCAAATCGCTTTCCATGACAAGAATCGCATTGTAGCGTAATATCGGCCATAAATTGCATTTCAACAGTAATTGTGCCCTCGCCTTTGCAATCTTCGCAACGTCCTCCCACAGCGTTAAACGAAAAGAACCCCGGGCTATAGCCCATTTGTTTCGACAATTGTTGCTGGGCATAGAGTTGTCTTATTTCGTCGAAGGCTTTGAGGTAGGTGGCAGGGTTGCTACGGGTTGATTTGCCTATAGGATTTTGGTCGACCATTTCAACTCGGTTGAGCAAGTGATAGTCGCCTGTCATTTCGGCATGAGTGCCAGGGGCATCGGTGTTGTCGCCCAGATGTCGAGCAAGAGCACGATATAGTATGTCGTTGACAAGGGTCGATTTACCCGAACCGCTCACTCCTGTTACCACCGTCAAGACTCCCAATGGAAATTTCACGTCAATACCCTTGAGGTTATTCTCGGCGGCACCTTTTATTTCAATGTAGTTGCTCCATCGCCTTCGATGCCGAGGCACCGGTATTGTGAGAGCACCGGTCAAGTATTGTGTTGTGTAGCTTTCTTTGCAGTTGTGTAGCTCTTTAATCTCGCCTTGATACACGATTTCCCCCCCCAACCTGCCAGCTTCGGGACCCACGTCAATCAAGTAATCGGCCGCTCTCATAATTTCTTCGTCGTGTTCCACTACCACCACGGTGTTGCCCAAGGCTTGGAGCTTGCGCAACACTGCAATGAGCCTATTGGTGTCGCGTGAGTGCAACCCGATGCTTGGCTCATCGAGAATATAAATTGAACCCACCAGCGAACTTCCCAGCGAGGTGGCCAAATTGATGCGTTGGCTTTCGCCTCCCGACAGAGTTGACGAAAGTCTATCGAGAGTGAGATAACCCAGCCCCACCTCGTTGAGGTAGCTCAATCGTTTGTTGATGTCTTCGAGCAAGCGTTTGGCGATGAGAGCTTCATTGGCCTCGAGACTAAGATGGGCAAACCACGCTTGCAGGTCGCTCACAGGCATGAGCACCAGTTCTCCTATTGTTTTGCCAGCAATATTCACATAGCTTGCTTCAACCTTTAGCCGTGAGCCATGACAAGTGGGGCATGTGGTCTTACCGCGATAGCGAGCAAGCATCACGCGGTATTGAATTGAATAGGATTTAGTTTTCACCCATTCAAAAAAGCCATCAATGCCCGTGAAGGAGTCAAAGCCATGCCACAGCATGTCTTTTTCCTGCTGAGTGAGTTGATAATAGGGGCGATGAATAGGGAAGTTGTGCTTGCTTGCGGCGTGAATAAAGTCGTTTTTCCATTCATTCATCACTTGACCACGCCAGCAATACACAGCATCGTCATAAATTGATAGCGTCTTGTTGGGCACCACCAAGTTTTCATCAACCCCTATCACCTTGCCAAATCCCTCACAGGTGGGGCAGGCGCCAATGGGGTTGTTGAAGTTAAACATCAAGTCGCTTGGCTCTTGAAATCTCATGCCATCGGCTTCAAATCGCTTGGAGAACACGTGCTCGCGAGTAGAACCGTCATCAAGCCACACCAGCAGCACACACTCGTCGTGCCCTTCATAGAAAGCAGTTGATAGCGAGTCAAGAATGCGCATTTCGTCTTCTTTGCTGTGCGACACAGCCATGCGGTCGATGAGCAGGCGGTAGCCGTCTTGTTGCAATTCCTGTTGCGATTCAATGAGCGAGGAAATGGCTATAAAGTTGCCGTCTTTTTCAAGTCGAGAGTAGCCTCCTTTTATTAGAATATCCAGCTGTTGGGCAAAAGTCCTGCCGTGCGGTAACTTGATGTGTGCCAAGATGGCAAATCTTGTTCCATCGGGGTAGCTGTTGATTGCCTCAAGCACATCTTGTGAGGTGTGCTTTTTGACCAATGTCCCCGACAGGGGAGAGTGGGTTTTGCCTATGCGTGCAAACAAGAGTCGCAAGTAGTCGTAGATTTCGGTAGAGGTGCCCACTGTGCTTCGCGAGTTGCGAGTGTTTACCTTTTGCTCAATGGCTATGGCAGGAGGCAATCCTTTTATAAAGTCGCAGTCGGGCTTGCTCATGCGTCCCAAAAATTGTCGGGCATAAGACGACAGACTCTCTACATAGCGCCGTTGCCCTTCGGCATAGAGGGTGTCGAATGCAAGTGAGGATTTTCCCGAGCCTGAAAGGCCGGTAATCACCACAAAACGATTGCGTGGAATCTCCACTTCTACGTTTTTGAGGTTGTTGACCCTTGCTCCTTTAATAATGATATGCTGAGAATTCATTTTTTGCTATAAATATAATTTGCAAAATTACGCATTACAGGGCAGAAATAAAAACCCTGCAAATGTGCTCAAAGTCTAATTTTTCTAAAAATATAGTCTCTTTTTTGGTAAAGTGCAAGAAATAATATAATTTAGTGCAGTAGAACTCCCAGTTATGGGACTATATGAGAGAATTAAGCTATTATTCACCTCTTTAAAAAAAATAAAATTATGAGACCAATTAATATTGTTATGGCGGTTATTGGCGGTGCTATTGCTGGCGCAGCTGTTGGTTTGCTATTTGCTCCCGAAAAGGGTGAAACCACTCGCATGAAGATTGCTGAGCTCTTGCGCAAAAAGGGCATTAAACTCGAAAAAAGCAAGATGGACGAGCTTGTAGAAGATATTTCAAACGAATTTAAATAATTTTTAAAACAACAATAAACTATGAAATCATTGTCATTATTATATGCCTTTATTGGCGGAGCAGTAGTGGGCTGTGGTGCAGCAGTTCTCTTTGCTCCGGCCAAGGGAGAAGACACCCGCAAGCGCATCAAAGACTTGTTGAAAAAGCGCGGCATCGACTTCACCGATGACGAGGTGGAGCGTTTGGTCGACCAAATCAGTGCTCAAATTGAGCAATAGTTTTTGGAAGAAAAATATTGTGCAAAATTCACATTGTGACTCATCTAATTACAATTGTAGATCAAAAACAAGTTGAGTGTCGCATGACATGCCTTCACGATTGAGTGAGCATGATTCATGCGACATCAATATCAATGAAATGGAAGAAGACCTGGATTATAAAAAATTGTGGACACAGCTCAAGCGATTGGTGAGTTTGCAATATGACTACACCAAGTTGACTCTTGTCGAGAAACTCACAATTTTGCTCTCGCGCATGGTCATGGTTGCCATTGGCTTGCTCATTGGCACATGTGTTCTCTATCAACTTGCTGCCGCCTTGGTGATAGTCCTTTCTCACTCTACCGGCAATGCGGTGGTGGCCTACTTGATTGTAGCGGCCATGTTGCTGGTGTTGCTGTTGCTGGTTGGAGTATTCAAGACGCAACTCATTGTGAATCCAGTGTCTCGTTTTATTAGCAAGTTATTTTATCATGGCAACTCTAATTCATAACAAAATATTATTGGCATGATTGAACAAGAAACTTTGCCCCAAGGCACCCCATCGCGTTCTGCTGGCATGACACTCAGCGAGCTGCGCTTCAAGCGCGCCACAGCACTTGTGAACCTTGAAGTGTGCAAGAGTCAAATGATGACTCAAGCCACTCTCTTGCGCGAGCGTGCACAGTCGCAGGGAGTGAGAGGATTGCTGCCCACAAGCCCTTTCACCCTCAAACGCCTGAAAACGGCCGATTATCTTTTTCTGGGCATGAAACTTTCGAGTTTAGCTTTTAAACTCTGGAAACGAAAGCATTGATTTTTTTAGAAAAATTCAATTATGTTGTTTTTTTCTTTTAGGAAAGTGTGCAATATTGAAAAAGAAATCATATATTTGCGATCAATTAATAAAATCACCACAATTAAACTCTATTTTGCCTATCGACAGAAACATTACTTCTATAAAAACAAAAACATAATTAGTAATGAGACTTTTAAAAGACGAGAGCGATGAACGCTTAATTTCGTTGTATGTCGATGGGTGTAATGAGGCTTTTGACATCTTAATTGATCGTCACAAAAATCGCATCTACTCCTACATCTTCCATTCTGTAAAAAATGCAGAACTTGCCGATGATATTTTTCAAGAAACTTTTGTGAAAGCTATCATGACTATTCGTCAACGTCGATATGTTGAAAATGGTCGGTTTCCTGCTTGGATTACTCGCATAGCCCACAATCTCATTATCGATCATTTCAGGCAAGAGAAGTCAGAAAACTTGCAATCGGCCGACGCCACCGAGGTTGACCTGTTTAATCGCAAAGAATTGAGCGAAAAAACAGTTGAAGACTTCATGATTTCAGATCAAATCGAGAAAGACGTGCACAAGCTCATAGAGGCCTTGCCCCTTAACCAGCGAGAAGTGCTCTTGATGCGATATTTCAAAAACATGAGTTTCAAGGATATTGCCGAGCACACCCATGTGAGCATCAACACCGCTTTGGGGCGCATGCGCTATGCCATTCTCAACATGCGTCGCATGGCCGAAGAGCACGACATGATATTGTCGCAATAGCAACGATGAGATGTGAAGGCTCACCATAGTGGTGAGTGAAGATAAACTCAAAATAGGGTAGCATTTTTGTCACCTGTCACAGGATTGCAAAGATGCTACTTTATTGTTGGCATGAAATTTGCAACGTTTGTTAATTGGCTTTTCATGCCACGAGATGAGAAAAATGATAAAAAATGTAGGTTGAAATTTGCTTGCAGTTAAGATTAGCAGTAATTTTGCAGTTACATTTTTCACATGTAAAATATCAATAAATAAAATACTTTATCACAAGAAGATGAATGTAACATTAGACAAGACCGATAATGTGAACGGAACACTCACAATATCGTTGACAGAGGAAGATTATCAAAATGACGTGAAAAAAGGCTTGGCCGAGCTGGGTCAAAAACGTCCATTAAAGGGTTTCCGTCCTGGTCATGTGCCAGCAGGATTGTTGAAAAAATTCTATGGCACCGATGTTTTGGCCAATGTTGTTGAAAGAAAAGCAGGCAAAGCATTAAACGACTATATTGTGAACAACAAACTTGCCATTTTGGGTGAGCCCATGATGTCGAAGGATACACAATTTGATTTCAACAAGGATAAAGAATTCACTTTCAAGTTTGATTTGGGTTTTGCTCCTGAATTTGAAGTTAAACTTGACAAGCGAGTTAAAATTCCCTATTATAATATCGAAGTGAGCCAAGACATGCTCGACAAGCAAAACGAAGCTTTCCGCAAGCGCTTTGGCAAGCAAGTGCAAGGTGAAGTCTCGGCTGCCGACTCGTTGCTCAAGGGGTCACTCACCGAGTTGCTTGAAGATGGCACAGTGAAACCCGAAGGCATCACAGTAGAGAAAACCGTTCTCTCGCCACAATATCTCAAAGATGAAGACGAGAAAAACAAGCTCATTGGCAAGAAAGTGGGCGATGAAGTGGTTTATAACCCCTTCAAGGCCGCAGCTGGCAATCTTGTGGAGCTTGCCGCTGTGCTCAATGTCGACAAGGAACAAGCCGATGTGAAGAGCGACTTTAAATTTGTGGTCAATGAAATTCTTGTGAATGAAGAGGCTGAGATGAATCAAGAGCTCTTCGACAACGTGTTGGGCAAAGATGTTGCTAAAAACGAAGAGGAATATCTTGCCAAGGTTAAAGAAATGATTGCAGTGCAACTCACCAACGACAGCAATTTCCGTTTCACGGTTGATGCCGAGCGCGTGTTGCGCAAAAAGGTGGGCGAACTTGAGTTGCCCGAAGAATTCTTGAAACGTTTCCTCTTGGCAAAAGCCCAAGATACTACCCAAGAGAAAATCGACGAGCAATTCCCCAACACCAAGAAGCAAATTCAATGGCAACTCATCAAAGAAAAAGTTGCTACAGGGCTTGATGTTAAGGTCGAAAAAGAAGACTTCTTGCGATTGGCACGATTCTATGCTGCTCAACAATTTGCACAATATGGCATGTCAAACTTGCCCGACGATGTGATTGAAAAATATGCAGGCGAATTGCTCGAAAACAAGGAGTATGCCGACGATATTCGCAATCGTGCTTTTGAGGACAAAGTGTTTGCAGCTATCAAAGGGGCTGTTGGCATCGACGAAAAGACAGTTTCGGTTGAAGAGTTCAACAAGCTCTTTGAAGACGACAAGAAGTAAAAAAAACTAACTACAACATAGATTTTTGAGAGCGACACTTCTTGTTGAGAGGTCGCTCTCTCTTATATATTAAACAACGCAATTATGAAAGAAAATTTTCGCAACTATGCCGTGCATCATTTAGGCATGAACGGCTTGGCTCTCGACCAATACACGAGCCAGATAAGCGATAGCTATATTTCGCCCACAATCATCGAGGAGCGTCAGCTCAATGTGGCTCAAATGGACGTGTTTTCTCGCCTCATGATGGACCGCATCATTTTTCTTGGCACTCAAATCGACGACTACACAGCCAATGTGATTCAAGCTCAGTTGCTTTATCTCGATTCTTCCGACCCGGGCAAAGATGTGTCGATCTATATCAACTCTCCCGGTGGTTCGGTATATGCCGGCTTGGGCATCTACGACACTATGCAATATATTCAAAGTGATGTGTCGACAATTTGCACAGGCATGGCAGCCTCTATGGCGGCAGTGTTGCTGGTGGCAGGTCAAAAGGATAAACGTTTTGGGCTCAAGCACTCTCGTGTGATGATTCACCAGCCCATGGGTGGTATTCAAGGTCAAGCCTCTGATATTGAAATCACTTCTCGCGAAATATTGAAGTTGAAAAAAGAGCTCTACACAATCATTAGCGACCACTCAGGGCAAAGCTATGACAAGGTGTATGCCGATAGCGACCGTGACTACTGGATGACTTCTGAAGAGGCACTTGCCTATGGTATGATCGACAAAGTGCTCGAACGTAACAAGATTGTGTGAGATGGCTAGGAAAAAAGAAATGCATTGCAGCATTTGTGGCCGTGGCGAGCATGAGGTGGCTCTGCTCATGCCGGGGCTCGAAGGTTGCATTTGTGATGATTGTGCCCAGCGTGCCAGCGAGATTGCCAATGAGTTTTTGGGCAAAATTGAGGAGAGTCAAGTTACCGATATTGACATCAAGAGCTTGCCTAAGCCCGAAGACATCAAAAAATATCTCGACGACTATGTGATAGGGCAGGACCATGCCAAAAAATATCTCTCGGTTGCGGTTTATAATCACTATAAGCGACTGGTGCAACAGCGCACTGCCGACGATGTTGACATTGAGAAGTCTAATATTATCATTGTTGGACCCACAGGAACGGGAAAAACATTGCTTGCCAAGACTATAGCACGATTGCTCAAAGTGCCATTTGCCATTGTTGATGCCACAGTACTCACCGAGGCCGGCTATGTGGGCGAGGATATTGAAAGCCTGCTCACCCGATTGTTGCAAGCCTGTGATTACAATGTGAAGGAGGCTGAGCGTGGCATTGTGTTTATCGATGAAATCGACAAAATTGCTCGCAAGGGCGACAACCCCTCTATCACGCGCGATGTGAGTGGCGAGGGCGTGCAGCAGGGATTGCTCAAGTTGCTCGAAGGCTCGGTGGTGAATGTTCCACCCCAAGGAGGTCGCAAGCACCCCGACCAAAAGATGATACCGGTCGACACCAAGAACATTTTGTTTATTTGTGGCGGTGCTTTTGAGGGAATTGAGCGCAAAATTGCTCAACGCCTCAACACCCATGTAGTGGGTTATGGCATTGATAATAAAAACCGTCGCCTTGAACAAGAGAAGTTGCTTCACTTTGTTGCCCCACAAGATTTGCGCTCATTTGGGCTCATTCCCGAAATCATTGGCCGATTGCCCATCTTAACCAACTTAGAGGCTCTTGACCGTGCTGCACTCAAGCGCATTTTGAGTGAACCCAAAAATGCTATCACCAAGCAATATGTGAAGCTCTTTGACATGGACAACGTGAAACTCACTATCAATGATGATGTGCTCGACTATGTGGTCGACAAGGCCATTGAATACAAGCTGGGGGCTGTCTCTTATACACATCTGACGCTGCCGACGACTCCTTACGTGTA
>CAMYCE010000024.1 GCA_947254205.1 uncultured Prevotellaceae bacterium | reverse complement strand
GAGGAAAAATCACAATGCTTGATAAAAATGGAAAGGTAAAGAAATCAAATGATGCGGATAGTTATACCATTCCATACAAATCGTTAGAGATTGGAGATGAATAAAAATCGGTATAAGTGACAAAAAGAGACCCATTTTAGGTCTCTTTTTGTCACTTATGCCCAGGTTTTGGGATTTGGGCACAGGATTCTCTCCATAGGAGATGCTGTCGGTAATCAATGGCTGTGTGCCAGTGAAATTCATGAAATTTTTCAACCCCTGAGCTCCACAGTTGCTCAAAAGAAACAATTTGTAGAATTTCGACAATTTCTCAAGTCTGTCGCGCACTCCGGGATAAAGCACGCCACCCAATTGTGGCATCATGTCGATTTCGAGCTTGAAAGCAAGGTCAAGGAATTTGGCATGGTCTAATTGGGTGTATTGCGAGAGCAAGCCATTCATAATCAACTCGATGGGCATGCCCATAAAAGGCAACATGTCGCTTGCCGTGAAATGAGCCTCAATGCCAAATTGCAACAAAGCCACATTCCACACTTGAGCATAAGATGCCGTTGCATTCCACAACGTGCCGTCCATGTCAAAGATTAAAGCATCGACCGATTGTGGGTGTAGAAACATAAACAAGAAGAATTTAGAGGTGGGCGAAAAAATCAATTAATGATGTTGAGGCGAAACAATGATGCCCATGTTGGCTATGCCCAACACACTTTTGCACCCCTTCATGGCCTGCCACACCACCACCCTACTCGCTTGAGTGGGCTTGATGCCTGTGGCGATTGTGGTGCTACACTGGTAAAGTGCCCCAAAGCCACCTCCTCGCCAATTGCCATAGTCATCAGAAATTTCAAAGTGCACCCTGCGACGTTGCACAGTGCTGTCGCTGGCAATAAAATCGGCCACAAGATTGAGGTCTTTGTAGCGATAAAGCGTGGTGTAACGCACCGCCAACTTGATGTTGTAGGCAATCGCTGAGTCACCATAGGTGGGCGTGAACACAATGGGCGACTTGCAAGGCCAGCCCTCCGAGGGCAAGTCACAAAAATCGCTATAAGAAGTATGCTTGGGTGCACAAGCACCTAAGCATACCCATAGAGTGATGAGCAATAGCCCAAGCCACAATCCATGATGAGCATTGCTGCAACCATGGCAACTACTCGGGCGTTGATGGCTTGGATTCATGATTGTTGCGTTTCTTGTTTTCGTCACGAGAGTCACGTTTTTCTTGATGACGATCGCCACCTCGACGACGGGGTTGTTGTCCCTCGCCATGTGCTTCACCGGCTTGGCGTGCAGGTCGCCGACGTGGCTGCTGGCGGTCGCCCCTTTCGGGCCTATCACCTCCCTGCCGTTGTCGCGACTCACCCTCGCCTTGTTGCGAGCGAGGCTTGCGGTTTTCGTCTCGGCGAGTTCCTCCTTCTTTGGAGCGTGCTCCGGCCCCCCTGCGCTTCTTCTTTTTATGGTCGAAGCGGTTGATGCTGTCCTGTCCTAAAATATCGCCAAAGGCCTTTTGTTCTACCTCACGTTCATCTACCTCAAGACTCAATTTCTCGGGTTTCACCCCCTCTTTGTTGAGTGCTATCACTTCAAACACACGTGCAGGCGACAACTTCACCAAATTGGCAGGTATGTTTTTGTCGGTAGAATAGAGAATTTCTTTCTTGAACAAGTCGGTTTTGAAGTGATAATAGGTGTTGTCGAGCGTTTCAAGCACTACATCGCGAGGAGGCATCTTCTTGCCCGCCTCTACATAGCCATCAACTTCAAAGTTGATGCAACACTTGAGCTTGGCACACTGTCCGGCAAGTTTTTGAGGGTTGAGCGAAATGTCTTGATAGCGCGCTGCGCCTGTCGACACCGAGACAAATCGGCTCATCCAACTGGCACAGCATAGCGGACGGCCACACGGGCCAATTCCACCAATGCGCCCGGCTTCTTGCCGAGCACCAATTTGCTTCATCTCGACGCGTATTTTAAACACATCGGCCAGCACCTTGATGAGCTGACGAAAATCGACACGTTCGTCGGCAATGTAATAGAAAATAGCTTTATTGCCATCGCCTTGATATTCAACATCGCCAATCTTCATCTTGAGGTTGAGGTCGGTAGCAATCTTGCGAGAGCGAATCATCGTGTCGATTTCTTTGGCCTTAGCCTCTTCATATCGTTCCAAGTCGGCAGGTTTGGCCTTGCGAAACACACGCAATATCTCGAAGTCGGGCTTGAGGTTGGCTTTCTTCATTTGCAACTTCACAAGCCGTCCCATCATCGACACGCGACCAATGTCGTGGCCTGGGTTGGCCTCAACAGCCACCATGTCGCCTATCTTGAGGGGCAAGTGGGTGCTATTGCGATAAAAGCCCTTGCGCGTGTTTTTAAAGTGCACCTCAATCACATCAAAGCTGTCGGCTTCGCCAGGAATGTCGGCAAGCCAATTGGTGCACTGCAAGTTGCAACGGGCCTCATCGTGAGAGTCACAGCTACTGCAACTGCCATTGCACCCATTGCACCCATTGCACGAGAGGCACTTTGCCTGCTCTTGCGACAAGGAAACTATATCTTGATTCAATTTACTACTCATTGAAACAACCCATTATTTAGCAAAACTAACAGAGCGAGTTTCACGAATCACGGTGATGCGCACTTGCCCTGGATAGGTCATTTCGTCTTGAATTTTTTGTGCTATCTCACCACTGAGTTTCTCGGTTTCGGCATCGGTAATCTTGTCGGCACCCACAATCACGCGCAACTCACGACCAGCCTGAATGGCATAGGTCTTAATGACTCCCGGATAGGACATGGCCAATCGTTCAAGGTCGTTGAGACGCTTGATATAGGCTTCAACCACCTCGCGACGAGCACCCGGGCGGGCACCCGAAATGGCATCACACACCTGCACAATGGGAGCATACATGCTGGTGGCCTCTTCCTCATCGTGGTGAGCACCAATGGCGTTGCAAATGTCGGCTTTCTCTTTATAACGCTCGGCAAGTTTCATGCCCAGCAATGCGTGTGGCAATTCGGGCTCGTCATCGGGCACCTTGCCAATATCGTGAAGCAAGCCTGCACGACGTGCCTTCTTGGGATTCAAGCCCAATTCACTTGCCATGATGGCACACAAATTGGCTGTTTCGCGAGAGTGTTGCAAGAGGTTTTGACCATAGCTCGAGCGATATTTCATTTTACCAATCAAGCGTATCATCTCGGGGTGCAAGCCATGAATACCCAAGTCGATAGTTGTGCGTTTACCCGTTTCGATAATTTCGTCTTCAATTTGCTTCTTCACCTTGGCCACAACCTCCTCGATGCGAGCCGGGTGAATGCGGCCATCGGCCACAAGCTGATGCAGAGCCAAGCGGGCAATCTCGCGGCGCACAGGGTCGAAGCCCGACAACACAATTGCCTCGGGAGTGTCGTCGACAATAATTTCAACACCAGTGGCAGCTTCAAGGGCACGAATGTTGCGACCTTCTCGACCAATGATGCGCCCCTTGAGGTCATCGTTGTCGATGTGAAACACTGTCACAGCATTCTCGATAGCGGTTTCGGTGGCCACACGCTGAATGGTCTCGACCACGATGCGCTTGGCTTCTTTATTGGCTGTGAGCTTGGCATCGTCCATAATGTCGTTGATATAGGAAGCTGCTGCCGTTTTGGCCTCGTCTTTGAGAGATTCAACAAGCTTTTCTTTGGCTTCCTCGGCCGACAGACCACTCACATGCTCAAGCGTGTCGCGCACACTCAATTCCATGCGGTCAACCTCTTTTTTGCGCTCTTCGAGCACACTTTGCTGGTTTTCAAGAGTGACTTTTAGTTTGTCGGTTTCGTCTTTTTTGCGTTGCAACTCTTGTTGTTGCTGGCTCAATTGAATTTCACGTTGCTTTTGCTTGGCTTCGCTCGATTGCACCTTGGCAAGACGGGCATTGGCCTGTTTTTCGGCTTCGCTCTTGATCGAAAGCCCCATCTCTTTACCCTTAATCACCTCATTGTTTTTCAGCACCTCGGCTTCAAGCTTTGCCTTTTCAAGGATTGAATTGGCCTGTGACTTGGCATTGCGACGAGTCACAAAGATTGCGCACATAGCACCCACGATGAGTGCCACAATTGCGATTACGATTACTAATATTATATTCATTAGTACAATTAAAATTTAATATATATTTATTTAAAAAGCACCTTCAACATGCCTTGCAATCAAGACTTTATAGCCTTGCGTCAAGGTGATTGAAAGTGCAGGAACCTTATTGTTTTTTGTCAAAAAAAAAGCAAAACACACGATTGGCAACATGCCCAACACGCCCTAAACTGTGGCACAATCAAGCCCACATGGCATGGGTGTAGCTTTTTTATATCTTTATCACGATTTCGTCGAGTTGTTTCTCAAAATCGCTCAAAAATTCGTTGGTCTCGATATTGTTGCGATAGGCCTGAGCATACAGGCGCGCAAACTGAAAGGCAACTCTTGCCATCACGTCCTCTGATGAAGAAGTGCTGCGAAAACGCACCATCCACTTGTTCCACAATGTGTTGACAAGTTTTTCGGTTTCTCGATATTGTGGTTCATCATCGGGGCTAATGCTAAGCGGAATGGGCTTAACATCGGCAATTTTTATCGTTATATTTATTTTTTTCTCGTCAGCAGTTGCCATATAGCATCATTCATTGAGTTGAGAGATGCATTTATCAATATCCCGCACTAACGAAGTAATGATGCTTCGGGCATGTGTTGCCTCATCGGGGTTGGCCGCAATGTTGCGGGCCAACGTCAAGTATTCGTTTTGTTGCTTCAAGGTTTCATTTTCCTTGCGCATAGCATCAAAACTCTCTTGCAACACTTCGAGCTGAACTTCAAGTTCCTCTTTTTCAGAGGCGAGCAAGCGGTACTTCTCAATCAAAATATTACTTTTGTTGACAATCCGAGCCAGAGTTTCTTGTAGTTCCGAAGCCATTTTACTCCAATTTTTTACAAATGTAGCACTTTTTTTTCAAACTGTAACCACATTTAGCCACTTTTCGCCGCCAGCAAACACAAAAAAAGCATTAAAAAAAGAAGTTAGACCTTGCTCAAAATTGCAACAAGGCTTGGGGAGGAAAAACATTAAAAAGGCTTGCGATATTTGTCGTCGGCTTCATCGTCAAGAATACTCAAGTAGCTGGTGTAGCGCGACTCGCTGATGTAGTGCTCCTCTACCGCACGACGCACGGCACAGCCCGGCTCGTGGGTGTGGGTGCAGTTGCCATACTTGCAATTGGCCGAGATTTTAAAGATCTCGGGAAAATAATGAGCCACTTCGGCTTTTTCAAAGTCGATAGTGCCAAACCCCTTCACCCCCGGGGTGTCGATGATGGCTCCACCTTGTGGCAAGTCGAGCATCTCGCTAAATGTGGTGGTGTGCATGCCCGTGTGGTGCACATCGGATATTTCGCCCACCCGCAAGTTGGCACCCGGCACAAGCAGATTGATGATCGACGACTTGCCCACGCCACTATTACCACTCAACAGGGTGATTTTGTCATTTAACAGCAACTTGAATTCTTCAACACCTTCACCCGTTTTGGTCGACATGGGCACCACAGGATAACCTATCGTTTTATAGAGGTGAGTCACAGCCTGCAAGTAGTGGGCATCTTCGCCAGCAAGCAAGTCGATTTTGTTGATAACAAGAATGGCAGGAACACCATAGGCTTGGGCAGTGGCAAGAAATCGGTCGATAAAGGTGGTGCTGGTCACGGGATTTACAAGCGTGGCCACAAGCACAGTTTGATCGAGATTAGATGCCAAAATTTGAAATTCTTTGGAAAGATTGCTGGCACGGCGTATGATATAGTTGTTACGCTCCAAGATGGTATCAATGTAGGCATTGCCATCGGGTTTCATGTCGAGCACAACATGGTCGCCCACAGCCACAGGATTGGTGCACCTGAAGCCCTTGAGGCGCAAATTACCCTTGATTTTACACTCCACCATGGCCCCCTCGATGGTGCGCACCGTGTACCAGCTTCCTGTATTTTTAATGACAAGTCCGTCCATATTGTTGCAAAAATAACTAAAAGATTTCAAAGCCACACACCACACTTAGCTTAATCAAGCCATTAGAAGGACTCTTGATTTAAATCAATAGAAAATAAAACAGAAAAACGCAAGAAAAAGCATTTTTTAACAAGAAAAATGCACAAAACAATTGAATGAGAAAAGGAATACAAATAAAAATAAATAAAAAGCGTGAAGCACAAGCTATTAAGTGAATGTTACTTTGCTGTTGTCGCTGTTCTTTTTATATATTTTTATGTTGTTTTTGTTGCTATTTTGTTGTTAATTTGTTGCGATTATAAAACCAAGCTATATGATGAAAAAGGAAGTAGTGAAGTTGCGACAGAGAAAGCAACCATCGGGGAACATATCCCTGTATCTCGACATCTATGTGAATGGCAGGCGCAGATATGAGTACCTGCATCTATACCTCGTACCCGGCACATCAAAGGAAGTTAGGGCGAAAAACAAAGAGACATTGCGCCTTGCCGAAGCCGTGCAGGCTAAACGAGTTGTGGAGGTACAGAATGGCATCTTCGGTTTTGAGGACACGAGTAGCCAAATTGGCATTTTGGAGTACACACAAGCCTTGATTGATAAAAAGTATAATGGTGACAACATAACAAGCAAGACATGGCGTGCTACATATCTCCGCCTCAAGAACTATTGCAAAACAGATATACCACTGGCAAATATTGACCATCGCTGGGTGAATGGCTTTATTCGTCACCTCGGCAATACGCAGAACTTCAAGAGTGGCACTACATTGTCACAAAATACCCAATTTTTTTATTTCTCCAAGTTAAAGGCTATCATCAATCAAGCATTGCGAGACGGATTGATACACACCAACCCACTGCTAAAGGCTGGAAGCATAAAGGCAGAGCATAGCGAGAGAGTTTACCTCACACTCGCTGAAGTTAGGGCTATGGCATCGGTAGAGTACAAAGACGGAAACCTAAAGCGTGCTTTCTTGTTTTCGTGCCTTACAGGGTTGCGCAAAAGTGACATTGAAAAAATGACTTGGGGAGAAGTGAGAGAGGAGAACGGACACACGAGAATTGTATTTCGGCAACAGAAGACTGGAGGGCAAGAATACATCGACCTAAGCTCACAGGCAGTGCGATACATGGGTGAACGTGGAAAGCCTGAAGAACTTGTGTTTCGTGGCTTTAGGTACAATTGGAACACAACGCGATACCTGACGAGGTGGGCGAAGCAGGCAGGGGTCGAAAAGCGTCTCACTTTCCACGCCGGCAGGCATACATTCGCTGTGCTCATGCTGGAGCTGGGCACCGACATCTACACGGTGTCACGACTGCTTGGTCACAAGGACATCAAGACAACACAAATTTACGCAAATATCACCGACAAGAAAAAGCAAGAGGCTGTGGCTAAAATTCCTGAAATCGAACAGTGAAATATGAAATATTCTAAAAGTGCGTACCTTTTGTGGAAAGCGTACGACACGTTTTTTTAACATATTAGAAATCAATTCGTTATAGGGGTGTGTTTATTTTGTTTCACGCATTTCTCACTTTTTGCCTTGTTTTTTACAGTTTCTTCATGCAACCGATAACTTGAAAAACCTTGCTGATGACGCTTAAGGGTATCTCCTGCTCGTCGTATTCTTTGGTGTTGAGTGGCACAAGTCTTACACGGTCGTCGGCAGAACCTTTCCTTATAATCTTGACCGTGCGTAGCCCATTGGTGGTGACTATGGCGTAAATCTCCCCGAAGCTAAGAAATTCCCTCCAGCCCTCTATCTCCAAGAGCGCGATGATGTCTCCGCTTGATATTTTGGGTGTCATGGAGTCTCCAGTGATATTGCACCATATTGCCCCCTGCCTGTTGTATGGAGCAAAGTCTATGTAATACTCGGGGTTGATGGTTTGGTCGTTGAAAACCAAATCGAAGCCTGCGAGGAAGTCCACGTTGTAGTATGGTCTGCCTGTGGTGTAGCTCACGGTGGGAACCGCGGGAGCACTCGGCTTGGGCTCACCAAGGAGCATCTCACCCTCGCCCGTCAGGAGCCATTCAAGACTGAATATGTTTGAAAAAGCCTCGTTAAAACGGCGGAGAAACCTATCCGTAAGAACTTTGGGGTCTCCTTTCAGAGCCTTAGAGATATTCCCCTCACTTGCGTTTATCAGCGATGCTAAATCCTTTTGTGTATGCACAAAACCTTTACTCCTTGCATAATCAAATGCCATTTCCAAACGGTCTTTCCTGTCCATGATAGCCACTTTTGTTGTTAATAAATCTAAATAAGACAACATTTCTTGCTATTTTTCTTGTTTATAGCAAGAATGCTTGTTATCTTTGCATTGAGCAAGCAAGTTTACAGCGGTGATACAACACCTATATATAATGTGTAAACTAACGCTTGTAGCAAAAGTAGTAAGATTGATTTAAACAAACAAATAAAAAACTATGGAAGCGATTTTTAAGAAATTTTCAACGGCCTGTCGCGTGATAGTCTTCTCACTTGCGGTTGCCGAGTGTTTAGCCCAGCTGTGGCACGGCTCATCGGTGGGCGCAATCATGTGGGGTGTGATAGCCGTGATTTTCAGTTTCATTTTTTCAATCAAAAAAGAAGATGATAACGAGTGAACCGAAAGTAACCCCCGAGGGCCGTTACAGCGTCACGCAGACCTAATTTGCGTTCAGCAAGCCCCTCTCGGCAGAGCGTCGGACCTCTTAAAAGGAACTGCCGTGGTAAGCGTAAACATCGGAACACGCAGGGGCGCAAAAATATCAACAAATAAATCAAATAATTATGATACCCACTGCAACAAACATCAGGTTCAGCGACATAGAAGTAACCTATGAGGACTTCATGGCCGACCTCACCAGCCGACTGGCTACAGCCATAGGCGTAAAGAAAGAAGAACAGGAGGTACTCACCATTCAGGAGTGCGCCAAGCTCACCAATCTTTCAGTGCACTACATCTACACCCTCACCTCCTCAAAGGACATACCGCACAGCAAGCGTGCAGGCAAACTCTACTTCAAGCGCGAAGACATCATCAGGTGGCTCACCGAAAAGAGGGTGAAGACCAACGAAGAAGTGAGCCGAGAAGCCGAATCGCTTTTGTTCAAGCGCAAAAACAAATAAAGACTACCAAGAGAGTTCCTTGACATAATTTCAATTTAGAGATATACAGGTGAGAAAAAGTAGCGCATAGCGACATGGGTTGCGGTGACTGCGTGAAAGGGTCTCAAGCACGCATGAGAGAGGGCGTGCAGTCATAACTCAATGACCGTTAACTATGAGTGCTAAAAGACTTGGTGACTAAATATGGTTCCATCGGCGAAAGGTATAATCAATGTGCGGGGTAGCCGACCGCACGGTGTCCGACCAAGCGAAACACGGGGGCGACTATGGAGAGAGAGCGGTTCGAATCCGCACGCCCCCTCTAATTTAATCAAAACAAAAACAATCAACTATGCAACAAGTAACAATTTTCAACTCTCCCCAGTTCGGGGAAATCAGGGTTTCGGGCACGCCCGACAATCCTATGTTCTGTTTGGCAGATGTATGCCGAGTATTGGGTCTGACTTCAAAGGGTGTAAGTCAGAGATTAACAAAGGAGGCAATTTATAATTACCCCCTTGAAACAGCAGGAGGAACACAACAAGCTCTCTTCGTGAATGAGGACGGCTTGTATGATGCCATTCTCGGCAGTCGCAAGCCCGAAGCACGGCAATTTCGCAAGTGGGTCACTGGTGAGGTCCTCCCCTCAATCCGCAAGAATGGGACATACATGACCCCCTCGACGATTGAGCAGGCCCTCACATCGCCCGACTTCCTCATCAAGCTCGCAACTCAGCTCAAGCAAGAGCGTGAAAAGCGCGCAGAGGCTGAGGAAATTGCCAAAAAGCGACAAGCCACCATCGACAGCCAAAGGGAGGTTATCAGAGAGCAGGCGTGCAAAGTGCTTTTTGCCGACACCGTGTCGGCAAGCAACAAAAGTATTCTCGTTTCAGAGCTGGCAAAGCTCATCAGGCAGAACGGCTATGACACCGGACAAAACCGACTTTTCAAGTGGTTGAGGCGCAACGGCTATCTGTGCAGTAAGGGTGAGCAGTTCAATATTCCCACGCAACGGGCAATGGAGAACGGCTACTTTGAAATCAAGAAGACCACCATCACCAAGCCCGACGGCTCGGTATTGGTTTCAAGCACTCCCAAGGTGACACCTAAAGGACAGATGCACATCATTTCAAAATTCATGGGCGAGCACCGTGAAGAAAGCAAAATTGCCATTTAACGGCAACTTCAAAAAAAACATCATTATGGAAACAAAAGGCATTCCTCAAATCTTCGGTGACATGGCATTTCTTGCCACCGACATCATCGCCAATGGCAACGAGTTTATCAAGAGCCAAAGGGCGAAAAAAATAACATTTCAAAGCATCGTGAATAAACTCCGTGAACGCCTTGAGGTTGCGGTTGACAATGCAATCGACATGGGTAAACTTAGCGCAACGGCATCGGTGAAGCTACCGTGCGGTGTCGAGATTGAGGCTTCTGTCGACTATCACGAGGACTTGGAAATTGAAATCGACCACGACAACGATTGGCGTGACCACAACAACGTGATAGACCACATCGCCGAGGTGTTGAGCGACTTGCCCAATGTGAGCGAGTGGCTATACCTCATCGAGAAGCGAGAAGAAGAAGACAGGTACAATGAGGCCATGCGCGACTTCTACTACTGCAACACGAGGCTCTGTTAAGCCTCAACGCCACGGCTCGGCAACCGCCTTATTCAGCCCACTGTGAGGGAGCGGGCAAGGCGTTGCGGTTCAATTCCGCTTCGTGGCACACATCTACCCAATTAAAAAACTACTGAAAATGGAAGAAAACCAATTCATGAGCGCGGATATTTCAGAAATATCGGAGGCTCTCTCGGACTTCCAGTCCGAAGTCAAGCAACCTGAACTTAGCAAGACCGTTACGGTCAAGACAAGAACCGGCGGTACATACAATTTCAAGTATGCCGACCTTTCCGACTGCAAAAAGGCGGCCGCACCCATGCTCAAAAAGTGCGGGCTTGCCGTGACGCAACCAATCGTCGGTGGAAAGCTCATCACACTACTCACTCACAAGAGTGGCCAGTGGTTCAAGTCTGAAATCGCTATCGGCAATACAGCCGACTATCAAGCCCTCGGCAGTGCGATCACCTACCTCAAGCGATACTCCTATTGCGCTATCCTCGGTATTGTGGCCGACACCGATGACGACGCCAATCAAGCGTGTGGCAACCAAGCGTTTTTCAGGGATAAACCTAAAAAGGAAGACCTTAAAGCGGTGAAAGAAGACTACCTCAAGAGGGTTGCGGTCGTGGAAACGCGAGAGGAATATTCGTCATTGTGGAATGAGGGTAGCCTCAAGTACCCTGAACTTTTCGTTCAGAATGGCGACTTGTGGAACGCCTTTGTCGAGAAAAACAAGACAATCGATGGATAATTATACAGACCTCCCCAAAAGCCCCGTGGTGTTTGATGAAATCACGCACACCTACAGGCTCGGAGACAAAATGCTTAGTGGTGTCACGTCATTAATTCATGACGTGCTCCACTTGGGCGTTTATCCCGATGCAAATGAGTTTGTCAGGCAAGTTTCAATTCCAAGAGCGGGCTATTATGGCACTTGCGTTCATCATTCCATTCAGACCTTTGACCAGTTGGGCATACGCTCCACGAGATTTCCCGAGAAGATGCACCCGACCCAAGACTACGGCGTGCAGGTGTTCGGGCCTCATGATGTGGGCGAAGAACTGGACCGATACATCAAGCTCAAGGACGACACCCACGCCAATGTCATGGCAAGCGAGTACACCGTGAGCGACGGAAAGAACTTTGCCAGTCAAATTGATGTCGTTTGGCAGTTGGACGCCACAGGGGAGATTGTCCTCGTTGACCACAAGACCAACAATATCAATTATTTCCCATGTGGCAGGCAGGGGTTGAAAAGATACCTCAGCTGGCAACTGTCCATTTATGCCGTGCTTTTCGAGCGACAAACAGGCTTAAAAGTCAATGCACTTGGCTGTGACTGGTGCCACCGCTATGGCGACAAAGTGGAAAGCGAGTACTGGGAGATTGAGCGTGTTCCCAATGAGAATGTCACTCGGCTGTTGGACAACACAACGGTTGTGCCACACCCAAGAGGCTGGGGCTTCGCCTATACCTACCAAGGCGATGCCAGTGAGCTGTTGGGTGAGACACTTCCCGTTGAAGCCCATGCCAAAGCCCTGATTGGCGATGACATCATCACGGCTATTGCCAATGTTCTTGAAGCAGAAAAGACTGCAAAAGAAATGAAGCAGAAGCTTAAAGAGGCGATGATTGATAACGGTATCACAAAATGGGAGTGCGACAAGTTCACAGCCACCATAGCCAAAGACAGCGTTACTCACACCTTTGACAAAAATCAGCTTGCCATTGAGCACCCCGAGATAGATTTGTCAAAATATGACAAGACAAGCACAAAAACAGGAAGTTTCACCATTAAACTAAAGTAATAAACAAGAGATGACAAACACCATCACAGGAAAAATTGAGTATATCGGCAGAACCGAACAGCTCACCACAAAGGACGGGTCAAAGACCTTCCTCAAGAGAGAACTGGTATTGGACGTGACACGCTTCGACCCCTACACGGGCGAGCGTGGCTTCGAGAACTTCAACAGCTTTGAGTTCTCTGGCGACAAGTGCGCCGAGCTTGACCGCTACAAGGCGGGCGATGTGGTCACCGTGTCGTTCGACCTTTCGGGGTCACGCTACGACAAAGACGGAGTGACCAAGTATTTCACACGCATCAGGGGCTACAAGATTGAGCTTCGAGGGGCGCACGCTCCTGCACCTGCACAGCCTGCACCACAAGCACAGCCACAGCAACAGCAAGCCTATGCTCCTGCACCACAAGCACAGCCCACGGCAATACCACAGCAACAACAGGCTTCACAACAGCAAGGAGCTGTTGATGACTTGCCCTTTTAATAATCACCCTCCCCTTGTGCCTCATGGCATGGGGGGATTTATAAACACGTTTCCATGCTCTACGACCTGAACAACCCCTATCAGAGGGAGGAATTTAAGATGCGGGTGAACGAACTTTACCAACAAAGGAAAGTTGTTGACCTCAAGAGGAAAGCACCACCCAAGACATGCCGACAGAACAGGTATCTGCACCTCATCATCTCATGGTGGGCGGTGAGCTACGGTTGCACGGCCGAGTATGCCAAGCGGAGGTTCTTCAAGATTGAATGCAACAGTCCCACATTCGTCATCGAGCGCACGGCAAAGGACGGCACCAAGTACAAGGACCTGCGGTCATGCGCCACACTCGACACCGCGGAGATGACACTGGCCATTGAACGGTTCCGTAACTATTGCGCAGAGCATGGCCAGTACCTGCCCTCGCCCGAGGAACATGAATACCTCCTCTACCTTGAGCGGGAAGTAGAGAAAAACAAGCAGTATCTATGAACGAGCAATATCTCATCAACACCATCAAGACCCTCACGGTTCCCAACGTGGAGCCCAAGGGGGTGACGTTTATCCGACTGCAAAAGGCAGTCATGGAGGACTTGGCACAGGCACTCAACGCCCTATATGCCGAGAAAGTAATCTCCGTGCGCCCTACCGTCAACGGGGACAAGATTATCAACGTGTTGCCACAAGGCGACGACAAGTAACAACAACAACAATTCAAAAACAAATAACATTATGGAGAGATTAACGAAAGAGGACATTCTCAAAATCAAGAAAGGACAGACCCGCTCCTTTGCATTGGGCAGTGGCTTGGCTATTCACAGCGCGAGGTCGCTTGTGAACTACACCAAGCGCACCACACAGCCATTGCCCTATGGCATCACCAACTACAAGACCTCCAGCAACGTGAGTGACGGGATATTCACCATAACGGCCCTTTGACCATGCCGTGGCACTTCAAAGGGAGCGCAAATTTTTTAAACAACTAAATCAAAACAACCAATCAAAAACAGAACAACAAAATGACAAAGAATGAAATTGCCGAAAAGGTTGCCAAGATGCAACCCAACAAAATGCCGGTGTCGCAAGCACAGAAAATCGTTAGCGACGTGTTTGAGGTGATTGCCGATGCACTTGTGGCCCGTGAAAATGTAGTCATCGCCGACTTCGCAAAGTTCGAGTGCATGAAGCGCAAGGCGACAACAGGGTTAAACTTCCACACAGGCGAGCGTGTGCAGATACCGGCTAAAACAAGCGTGAAATTAAAAATTGGTAAGGGGCTCAAAAGGAGACTCAACAAGTGATGAAGCAAGCCGACGACATACTCAACGCCTTGCACTCCAAGGCCAACGGCTCTGCGACACGTGGGCGTGCCGTGTACGGTGAAGACAGGTTGCAAAAGGACTGCATTCGGTGGTTCGATTATCAGCATCGCCACTATCGCCTATTACTGCACCACTCGGCAAATGAGGGACGGTTGGTGCACAGTGCAAGAGACGGTGCCAAGCGCAAGGCAATGGGTATGCGTGCAGGCTTCCCCGACTTGATATTTATACAACCTAACAGGAAGTTTCCCTACCTCGCTCTCGAACTCAAAACAGCCAAAGGCCGACTTTCGGAGAGCCAAAAGGAGTACCAAAAGGCAGTCGAAAATGCGGGTGGGTGTTATGCTGTTATCAGGTCATTGGACGAGTTTATCAACACGATTAACGAATACATCAACAACATTTAAAGCTATGGCGGAGGGCTGGATAAGTCTACATAGAAACATCACCGAGATGAACGGTTACTTTGGAGAGCGGTTTAACAGGCCGATGTGCTTCATAGACCTGCTTCTGCTTGCCGAGTGGAGGGAAAAGGGAAGAGTGTTCTATGTCCGTGGCAACAAGGTTGTGGTGGGGCGTGGGCAGGTGGCCATATCCGTGCGAGAGCTGGCTGACAGATGGGGAATATCACACATGACCACCAAACGGAGACTTGCCGAAATGGTCGAGCTTGGGCGCATCACAATCAAGCACTCCAAGGTAATCAATGTGATCACCATTGTGAACTATAATAAGTATCAAGATGATGACGGTTTATGTTCAAAAAGTTGTCTATCAGAAAATAGTTGTAAATCTGTTGAAAACAAAGGAGATACAAAACAACATCGCCAACAGAGTAGCCAACAGAATAGCCAACAGAGTAGCCAACAGAGTAGCCAACAGAGTAGCCAACAGAGTAGCCAACCAATTAATAATATAAATAATATAAACAAACTTGTTGTTGTTAATAACGCGCGCGAGGAAAAATTTTTGCGAGATTTTTTCAAACATCAAATCGCAGTCGAGCAGTTTTGCATGAACAACGGAATTTCAGTCGACGAATGCAAAAGGATTGCAAAAGAAATCACAGCCGAGTGGGCGCTGAACGACGAGCCACCGGAGGCGTGGACGAAAAAACATCTCACGAACACCATTCGCATCAAACTCGAAGCCGAGCGCAAGCGAGCCAAGGCACAGGCGCAACAGCCCAAAAGCCGTGAGCAGTGGAGGGCGGAACTCGAAGCCAGCGCACAAGCCGACTACCTTCTGGGCAAACAACTTGGAAAACAAAATCAAATTTAAACAGCTATGCAACTAATCAACACACGACAGAGCCAAGCGGTAGCGACTACCGACCCACGCCACACGGCTATCATTGCCCGATATGGCAGTGGCGACAAGTTTAACGACTTGTGGACTTGTGAACGCATGGGCAAAGTAGCCGAGCACTTGCCCGAAGCCGTAAAGGCGCAAGTGCCAAGCCTTGTGATGATGCGAAACGCCTATGGCGAAGAATTGGTTAAAACCAACTTGCGGATATTAGCCAAAGGGGCTATTGCCGGCATGGGCGACACACGGCTAAGCGATGAAGACGCACGAAGCATCGCCGATGGCATCATGAGCAACCAAAACGCACGGACACTCAATTACGCCTTTGTGGTTGCTTTCTTTGCCAAGCTCAAAAGCGGAGCGATTGAACTTTACAACTTCACGCCCTACCGAGTGAACAACGCATTTTGCAAGTACGCCAAAGAGGCTCAAGCACTGCAAATGAAGCTCATGGAGGCCGAGCGCAAGCGAAAAGAGCGTGAAGCGTGGGAGGAGCACCAAAAGCAAGCCGTGACATGGGAGCAGTATTGCCGACAAAAGGGCATCACCGAGCAAAATCCAATTGATTTTATTAAAAAATCCATTTAGAGCCGTTTTGAGGCGTTTAAATTTTTCAAATGATAAAGTTATCACAGCGACAATAAAAACGGCTACACGATACGGCAAACTCGAAAATCGGGCATATTACAACTCAACGAACGACTACAAAAACAGACTTTAAACCTCCAAGAAGCATTTAACAAGTGCAGGAGGAACAATGCCCATTTTAACAAAAAAAACAATGAAATGAAAAATATAGAGCTATTCAACGACCACTTTCAGAACTTCAAAAAATATCTCAATTGCAAAGCGCAATTGATTATTGCCGACCCGCCCTACAACCTCGGAGTGAACGCTTATGCAAGCAACCCATCGTGGTATGAGGGAGGGGACAACAAGAACGGAGAAAGCGAACTTGCTGGGCGAGAGTTTTTTGACACGGACAAGAATTTCAAGCCTGCCGAGTTCATGCACTTTTGTTCGCAGATGCTTGTCAAAGAGCCGAAAGAAAGCGGGAAAGCACCGTGCATGATAATCTTTTGCGGGTTCGAACAGCAGTTCCAGTACATCGAATTGGGCAAAAGATATGGCTTCAACCATTACATCAACTTGGTATTCCGCAAGAACTATTCAGCGCAGGTGTTGAAAGCCAACATGAAGATAGTCGGCAATTGTGAATATGGGGTATTGCTCTATCGAGAGAAGCTCCCAAAATTCAACAACAATGGGCAAATGATTTTCAATTGCTTTGAATGGAGGCGTGATAATGCCACACCCAAGGTTCACCCAACGCAAAAGCCAGTGCCATTGCTTGAAAAGCTCATCGAATTGTTTACCGACAAGGGCGATGTGGTGATAGACCCGACAGCAGGGAGTGGAACGACTTTGTTAGCATCCGCCAACATGGGGCGCAGGGCTTATGGCTTTGAAATTAAGAAGCAGTTTTACAACGATGCACAGAACAAAATTTTAAAGGTGATACATCCAAAATTATTTGTATAAAATTTAACTAAAACAGAATAACAATGAAACAAGAAACTATTGACGAACTGATGGCTGTTTTCAACCGTGTCAAAGAGCAAGAGCCTGAAAACCATCTCATGGTCTTTTATGGTGGTGGTGATAGGGAGTTTAGTGCTATAAAGGGCGCAGAGGAAGATTTATTTGCTGCTCTGATAACTGCGGCCGATGAAAATAAAGCCGTCAAAAAATTAATTTCCCTCGCTAATAGGGGCATCAAAGAATTAACTAAACACCCTGAACTCTACACTAACACGAAAGACAATGAAAACAATTAAAGTAAAATTCAAGAAGTTAAACAACAAGGCGGTTGCACCATGGCAAGCGCACCCTACTGACGCGGGTTTTGATCTCACAGCTACCAGTTGCGACTGTTTTAGCGAAAAAGGGATCGTTACCTATGGCACAGGCCTGGCCGTCGAGATACCTGAAGGTCACGTGGGCTTCATCTTCCCTCGAAGCTCAATATACAAAAAAGGGCTTATCCTCTCCAATAGTGTTGGAGTGATAGACTGCCACTACCGAGGCGAAATTAAGCTGAAATTCAGCCTACAACGCTATGGGGCAATCTATAACGAGGGCGACCGAATTGGGCAACTCGTTATTATGCCAATTCCAAGTGTCGAGTTTTGCGAGGTAGAGGAGTTGAGCAACACCGACCGAGGCGCAGGTGGCTATGGCTCAAGTGGCGATTGATAGGCAAAATATTGAACTTATAAAAGCAAAGAAATAATGAAAAAAGAAAAAATAATCCAAGCCTACAAGGGCTTCGACAGCAATTTAACTTGCCGTGGCTTCCAATACGAGGTCGGCAAAGAGTACACCCATGAGGGCAAGGTGAATGCGTGTAATACAGGCTTCCATGCTTGTAAAAATCCTTTTGATGTACTCAATTATTACAGCAATTTCACCGAGATGAGATATTGCACGGTTGAGCAAAGTGGTGAAATCGACAAAGAGCAAGACAAGATAGCATCGTCTAAAATCAAAATCAAGGCTGAGATTGGCTGGGACGGCTTGTTTAACGCCGGTATCGGATATCTGAAAAAAAATACAGGGCCAAGCAAGATAAAAGACGGTGACTTTAATGACAATGGCGACGACTGTGCAAAAAACGGCTCATCGGACTTCTATGCCCAAATCGGCTCAAGTGGCGACTATGCCCAAATCGGCTCAAGTGGCGACTATGCCCAAATCGGCTCAAGTGGCAACTATGCTCTAATCGGCTCATCGGGCGACTGTGCCCAAATCGGCTCAAGTGGCGACTATGCCCAAATCGGCTCATTGGGCAACAATGCCCAAATTGGTTCAAGTGGCTACTCTGCCCAAATTGGCTCATCGGGCAACTATGCCCAAATCGGCTCAAGTGGCGACGATGCAGAAATAAAGAGCGAGGGAGAAAACACTGTCGTTATGTGTGCCGGTAACAACTCAATGGCTTGCGGTAAAATTGGCTCATGGCTCACGCTTGCCGAGTGGAAGGTGCAAGATGGCGAGTGGCGGCCGGTGTGCGTAAAAACCGAGCGCATAGATGACGAGCGCATTAAAGCCGATACTTTTTACAAGTTGACCAATGGCGAATTTACGGAGGTTGAAAATGAACAGTGATACAATACCGACAAAGCACGGCTACCTCATTATTGGCGAGCCGTTACCAAAAGAGTTGATTAGGTCGCCTTTTGGGTGTCACATGACACAGGAGGAAGCAAAGGAGATAAAGCGCATCGCCCTCATGGTAAAGCACGACATCTTTCTCTCAAAAGGCTACCGAAGCCAAAGGGGCGATAAATTGGGAATTAACAAACAAAACTACTATCAAAATGAAAAGGGACTTAACAAATGAACAAATAGAGTGGTTGAAGCGTGTTTACGCTTTCACGCCCAATAAAGAGATTTGCGAGAAGCTGGGGCGAAGTTTGGGCAACGTCCATGTGTGGGCAAGGATATTTGGACTATACAAAAGCCAAAGCCATTTAAACGAGATGGCGAGGCGCACCGCGTATGGTTCCCGAAACCCAAAAGCGTTTGCCAAGGCAGGCGAGCCTTACAGGTTCAAAAAGGGCGAAAACGGCTACACGAGGCTGTCACCCGAAAAGCGGGAGGACTTCAAAAAGAAATCAGCCGAAGCCCGAAAAAAACTTCTAAAAGCCGAGCGCAGGAGGGTGCTGTTTGGGCTTCCTCAAAAAACGAAGCTGAAGCTGTACCCCGAGCCAACCGAGCGCAAGCGCGCCAAGCTGACGCTAAGGCGCAGGGGCTACCTCAAAAGCCCTAACAACAACAAAGTGTATTGCATCATGCCCGACACGAGGCGAAACATCGACTATGAGGAAGTAGCACGGAAACGAGGGCTGACGATTTACACACTTGGCGAGGTTTACGCAAAATATTTTACAGAACAATTCAAATTTTAAAAAGACAATGAAAACGATTAAAGTAAAATTCAAGAAGTTGAACAACAAGGCGAATTGTGAAAGCCAACCCCTTTGTGTGGGTGTATGATTTTGAACTAATTAAATAACAGAAAAATGACACGAGAATACAGATTTAGAGGTAAGAGCAAGGAGCACGGCTGGGTATATGGTGACTTGTTGGAATACCCCAATGGCGAAGTGTACATCATGGAGCACTCCGATGGGCAAGATTTGAGCTACCCGGTAGACCCCGACACCGTGGGGCAATTCACAGGCTTGGAAGCCACAGGCGACCGAGATTGTTCCGAGGTCGAGTATTGGGGGATACCCATCTATGAGGGCGATATTATCGCTAATTGCGGTGGTGGAAATAAACGGCTTGTAATTTTCAATCACGAAGAAGCAAAATTTGTTGGGCTTGCGGAGCTTGACTACAACAACGAGCCTCAAAAACACTGGGAAGCGTGTGCGTGTGCTATTCCTCAAAGTTGGTTAACTCGTTTTTGCTATAAAGTGATAGGCAACGTCCACGACCACCCCGAATTGCTGAAAGGAGGTTAAACCAAATGGAACTAAATAAAATTTACAATATTGATTGCATTGACGGGCTGAACCGATTGCCCCCGAAATGTGCAAACTTGGTGATAGCCGACCCTCCCTATTACAGGGTTAAAGGCGATTTTGACTTCAGGTGGGAATCCTTTGACGACTACATGAGTGATTGCGAGAGGTGGGCCACCGCTTGTGAGCGTGTGCTGGCCGATAACGGCACTTTATTGTGGTATGGCGACCACCGAAGAATAGCGCACATACAAGTGATGCTTGAAAAATTACCTTTGCATTTTCTTAACAATGGAGTGATTTACAAAACAAATGACCAAAAAGTTTTTGTAAGACCTGAGAAACGAAGAAGTTTTTACCCAAATACTGAACGGTTTTTGCTTTTTGAAAGCGCGAGGTGCGACAAAACCGACAACAAGACATTGCTAAAGAGAAATGAGTATCGTTTTGCACAAGGCATGTGTTTCCAAAGGTGCATGACCCCACTTGTTGATTATTTCAATGAAGCATTGCAAGCAAGCGGTATGAGTGTGAAAGAGGTAAACGAAGCAATAGGAACGAAGTTCGTTGCTTCACACTTTTTTACGCGTGGCAGTCAGTGGCACCTCCCAACGGCTGAAAATTACAAGAAATTGCAAGAAGCCATTAACCCGAAGTGTGGCAAACTGAAACGGCCATACGAGGAGCTGAAAAAACAGTACGAGGAGCTAAGACGGCCATTTGACACACACGGCGAGCGGTTGAATGATGTGTTGAAAATAGCCACAAATGTAACACGCACCTCAAAAATTGAGCACCCCACCGTGAAAGATTGGCGAATGACAACCAAATTTATTGAAATCATGACAAGGCCCGGTGATTTGGTTGTGGTGCCTTTTGTAGGGAGTGGCACAGAGTGTGCTTGCGCTTATGCCTTACATCGTAATTTTGTGGGGTTTGAAATTGACAAAAAATATCAAGAGATTGCAACCACGCGAGTAAAAAACACTTTGAAGCAAGTTATATGAAACACGTTAAAACCAAAGCGGTATTGCCGTGTTTGATACAAGGACATTAGTTATCTTTTAAAAACAAATCGCAATGCACAAAATCGTATTCACAGAAATCTTGGCCCTCTTGCTCGGTCGCAAGTACTACGCCAACATCATCAACACCAAAGGCACGTCCAAGTGCGAAGTTTCAAGCTTCATCTTCCGCAACAAGAAGGAAGCTATGGAGCATCGCAAGCGACTGGATAGCACTGTCTCCTATGGATATGTTGAAACCATATCATTCCGCTCACACAAAAGCTATTGATTAACAGATAAACAGAGCCTTATCATTAATCTGCCTATCTTCACCACATGAAATTATTTGACAAAATCAAATTGCGCCTTTCTTCCATCGGCTGTTATATTATAGCCGATGGGGAAGACGGCACGATAACACTATCCGAAAAGCTGTTCAAGCATATCTTGGCCAACAGTGGAAACGACGATACCAAAGTATTGATGTTTCGTGAAATGCCATCAAACAAATATGCTTTCACTCTATCGCTGGATAAAGTGAACAAGAACACTTACTTGTCCAATATCCAGTATAATGCAAAGTATAAGTGCGTCGGCTTTCAACCAGTATTACCCACTGTGGCGAGCATCATGTTTTCCTACATGCTCGCTCATGATACAAAAGCTAAATTGAAGGTTCGCATCAAGCAGGGTGATGGAACTATTTATTATGTAATCGAACCCCCGAAACATGCAAAGCGTCATTACCCGATTTCGTAAACCCGACATCACATTTTTTTCCAGCGGGCGTATCGACATCACTGCAAAGGTGGTAAAAGCACTTAACTTGCAAGATGGCGACAGCATTGATGTTGCAACCGATAATGGAGATTTCTTTCTCTATGTGCGCAGGCGTTTTGACCCTGAATGTGATTTCCGTTTCAACGCAACAGTGCATTCCACCAAGGGACGTTCTTTCCACTTCCGTGCATATTCCGTTGAATTGTGCCAAGGAATAATGAAATTCGCTTATACCGCTGGAGACAAGTTTTCTCCACAAGTGGGTGTACCTTTCAATCACCCAACTTGTGGCGTTGCTGTTCCGCTGATATTCAAAAAGAGTAACAATATTACGATGGCGAAATGAACAAGGATATTAAATATTCAGGCATAAGTACAGTGCCGTCAGACTATGACTGCTCCGATGGAGAAATGGCTTCTTTGCTCAACTTGATACCCGAAGATGGTGGCCTTAAGCCTATCCAACCTCCCAAGTTGGTACTACGGCAAGAAGCCGGGGCTAAGGTGCTGCACATTCACAAGACGAGCGATTTCCTGCACTACATCATATTGCGCAAGGCACAAGCTTCAACAGCCCAAGTAGTGTGGGTAGCAGAAGAAGGAAGCGCGCCACGCAAACTCATTACCGAAGATTTCAAAGTGCATTCGGTGACGAGTTTGGGCAATACGCTCATTATGCTAACCGATAAAGGCATGAGGTATTGGCTGTGGAAGCCCGACAAGAACGACTACCATTACCTTGGCAACCACATTCCCGAACTTCCCATTTCATTTGGGTTGCAGGGCGAAATGAGGTCTACCGACATGTTTAGGATAGACTTTAAGCCATTGCTGGGGCAGATGAAATTCACGCCCGATAGAAAGAGTTACATTAGCTGGGACGAGTTCACCGATGAACAGAAAAAGCAGGTTACATCGCAGGTGCTGGCCAAAGTGAATAAATTTATTTTTGACAACTCCACCAACGATGGCAAGTTTATTTATCCGTTTCTTGTCCGCTACGCCTATCGCCTGTATGATGGTGAAACGTTGGCCATGCACTCTGCACCTGTGCTCATGGTGTGCTCTACCGGGTGCGCACCAATCGTGCCCTATGAGGCTATCGAGAACGACGGCAACAGATTTATTCATGCCCGATTGCGTGTCGTTGGCATGTGCCACACTCTCGACTATGCCGTTTTAAGTGAGCAAGCGTTGAGTGTTCTGCGCAACTGGAGTGACATTGTCAAGTCGGTAGATATTTTCGTGTCGAAACCGATTTACACCTATGACCAGAACGGAGAATGCGACCGTTTTTATAATTATGACGAGTTTGGGGAAAGCCTATGGGGCTATTCGATATGCAAGCACACCAACCAAAAGGCCGACCTGTCCAAATATCCACTGCGTTACCAAGAGAAGAACTTGGGACTGTTGTACCAAATGACATTTAAGCCCAACAATCTGAATGAGCGTCATGGGGGTATCTTGGGACTGCCAACAAAAAATGCCGATACAGTTAAGGAGGATATACGCAACACGTCAAACTTCTACTTCCTGCAAAGTATCAACCTCGATGCGCTCACCACTTCACGCACCAAGATAGAGATACCCAAAGAATATCTCCGGTCGCTTGTCAATCGTGAGGTGATGACTGATGACTATGATAGTCACGACACTATCATACCTAAATATGCTTTTGCCTACAACAAGCGTCTCAATGTCGCCAATATCGACAAGGTATTGTTTGATGGTTTCAATACGCAATCTGTCCTCTGTTTCACCGATGGTAATGTATTGCCACAATTCACCCCCTCCACACTTGCCGATGGCACAGTGCCATTAACGATGTACATCTTCATTCGCCAAGGAGGCAGGGAGTTTATTGTGAAGCCCGATGTTGGCGCAATAGGGAATGGAGCATCACCGCTTTTTCTGTACTATCCTAACCGAAATGCCTACAAGGCTATTTATCGACGTGGCACACAAGGCTCTTTCCGAGAAGTAAGGCTGGAGCCACACTCTTTCCTCAATGGGGCTTTCTATTTCGATGGCTGGGGCGATGCAATACAAGATATTACTGGTGAAGCAACTCCCACAAGCGACAATAGGGTGACATTGCAAAATGTCGTCTATACTTCTGTAGTAGACATGCCTTTTTATTTCCCTGTTACCGGAGTTAATTCTATTGGTACTGGAGAAGTAATGGGTATCTGTTCTGCTGTCAAACCCTTGTCGCAAGGGCAATTCGGTGATTTCCCACTCTACGCTTTCACCACCGACGGTGTGTGGGCTTTGAAATTAAATGCCGATGGCACTTATAGTGGACGGCAACCTGTCACTCGTGACGTGTGCATCAATCCCGAAAGCATCACGCAAATCGACAACTCCGTGATGTTTGTCACCGATAGGGGCATCATGAACATTGCCGGTAGTCAGGTGGAGTGTATCAGCGAAATTCTTAGTGGGTTAAGTTTCTTGGATATTGGTGCATTGCCTTGCATTGAGAAAATAGGTTCTTCTATTGGGCTTTCAAAGTCCGATTTCGACTTCAAGAACTATCACGACTTCATGAAAAGGTGCTCTATAATATACGACTATAGAGGGCAACGTATCATTGCCTATAACCCCGAGTACATCTATGCTCTTGTATATTCTCTAAAGTCTCACAAATGGGGTATGATGACTTCTACTATTGCAGGTGGCACAAACGCCTATCCCGATGCAGTTGCAATATTGCACAATGGGCAAATAGTGAATTTCTCTGATAAAGGAGAGGGGCACTATCGTGGTATCGTTGTAACTCGTCCAATGAAGTTGGATAACCCCGATGTTCTTAAGACGGTCAACACGGTCATTCAGCGTGGGCAATTCCGCAAAGGGCATGTTTCCTCTGTGCTTTATGCTTCACGTGACCTATTCAACTGGAACATGGTATGGAGTAGCACCAACCATTACTTGCGTGGCTTTAGTGGCACTCCTTTCAAGTACTTCCGTGTAGTACTCCTGTGCGACTTGGAAGAAGATGAGAATATAAGCGGGTGTTCTGTGCAATTCGTACCGAAACTCACCAACCGACCAAGATAGTTTTTTTCGTTTTTTCATTGTTTTTCTGCAGGGTGACATATAACAAATGTTGCCCTGCTTTTTAACCCAAATCGGTCATTATGTTTCTTTGTTTTTGTCAAATTATTTTGAGTAATTTTTGATTGATTTTGAGGGC
>CAMYCE010000023.1 GCA_947254205.1 uncultured Prevotellaceae bacterium | reverse complement strand
CCGAAGATAAAACGATATATTTTATTGAATATCAAAAGATTATAATTTATTCAGTAAACACTAAATAGTTGAAATTGAACTAAATAATTTGGCGAATTTGTGCATCTGGCTGTTATGAGCGGGCAATCAAGCGAATGTTGGTGTCATTCACTTGATTGCACCGAGAGGTTGGTTTATTTTTTGATAAGACCAATGAGGGCCGACACGTCGCTCACATTGATGGTGCCATTGCCATCAACGTCGCATTTCTCGACAGCGCGCAATTCAATATTCAAGATGTGGCCAATGAGAGCCGTCACATCGTTCACGTCGAGTGTGCCATCTTCGTTGATGTCGCCAGCCAAGTTGCTCTTGTCTTTGAGTGTCACCTCAATGGGGTTGCTCAATGGCGACTTCGTGCCATCGTTGTAGAGGGCTTCCACACGATAGATGAATGTGCCATATTGGGTGAGCTTGTCGACAGTGTAGTGATTGGTGGTGATGCCGGTGATAGTGCGCTGGGTTTCATCGCCTTGCTGGCTTGGGGCCTGCATGGGGGCATCGGCTTTGTGTTCGCCGGCATAAATCTTCACGTTGCTAATCATCACGCGCTTGCGAGAAAGCACGTTGGCAATAGTCACATGATTGTTTGTCGAGGCATCGCCGTGCAACACTGCTACATATTGGGCATCATCGGCAGTGAGTTCAAATTGCTTTTTCTCGTTGCCCAAAGTCACTTCCATCAAGGTGCCTTCGTCGTTTTTGAAGTACTTGGCAGTGACAACCACGGTTGCAGTGCCACCACTCGATGTGAGGTCGAGGTTGGGGCTGGTGATTTGGCCGTTTCCATTATTTGTGCCAAGGCGCAGGTAATCTTTTTCATTTTTCACAATGAATTTATTGGTTGTCCAATCGCTGTAGAGAGCCTTCTTGTTGTCGTCGCGCAAGAGTGTTGAATTGGGCTTGGTGTTGACATGGAGGGTGTAGCTCTCCACGTCGGCATTGGCCTTCCAGTTGGCGGTGAATTGTGTTGCGTCGATAGAAGTTGCAGGGGTTGCTACAACAGGGGCAATCGCCTTGGCGGCTTGAGCCTTGAGGGTTACTGCCGATTTTGCTTCATCGCTTGCAATGGTGAGTGTGCCGGTTGCTTCAACATTCACATCGCTTGAGAATGTGATGGTGAGAGTTGTTCCTGCAACGGCATCGGTGGCCTTGATGGTGGCAACATTGGCTTTGAAGCCATTGCCGGCAACAGCCACAGTGAGGTCTTGAGTGAGCATGTTGCCCTGAACTTTAATGTCTTTGCTCAAGGTAGTGCCTGGGGCTGTAGTGCCCATGTCGATGGTTGAGCCATTAGATGGAGCATAGATATAGGGCTCGGTTGTGCCATTTTCATGCCATTCCATGCCTTTCTTGTCGCCCCAAATATATTCGATGAGTTCGGGATGGTCGATATAGGGGTTGCGGTTGTGTTGAAGGTCATACACGGCGTCGTTGCGCTTTTTTTCCTTTTCGCTCACCTTGTCTTGGCGTGCCCAACGGAGCAACATGGTCACATACCAGTCTTGAAAAACGGGATAGCTGTTGCCTGCCAAGATGTAGGTGGCTTGGGAATTTTGTTTCCAGCCTGCAATTTCGGTGTTATAGCGAGTGGCGAGATAGAAATAGGTGCGTGCAAGGTCACCCTTGAATTCATCGTCGGGTTCCCACACGGTGCCTCCATAGCCGGTTGTGGTGCAAGTGCCCAGCTTGCCACGTCCATGCCATTGCCCATTGGTTAATGTTTTTCCTGTAGCACATTCTCCGTAGGGGTAGTTGTTGCGTTGGCTATTGACAGCACAGTCGGTTGGGTAGACGTGGAAAAGGTCTGATTTTATAATTCCAGATTTTCCGAACCAACTTTGTGGAAAAGAGTGTTCGCGATTATAACTTGTGCCCAGTTTTCCTCCCGTAGTGTGATCTTCGGGCCTGTATTTGCAGTTGGAATACATGTCGATAATGTAGCCTTCCTCATCGGTATCGGTGGTTTTATAGGCTTCCCATAGACCACCATAGCCTAAATCATGATGGCCTTGAATGATTCCACACAAAGCTTTAATCAGCTCTTGCTGACTTTTGCCCTCGGCTGCCTTGTAGTAGCCTTGAGGCATTTGGGCGGCTTGAAGTGCCAAGGTGGCCACAAGAACCGCAACAATGAAATTGAATGTTTTTTTCATTAGTACAAAGAGGTGTTTAATAAAAAATATTTGTTGGTTTATTGAATTTGTTTTTAAAAGCCCCAAAGTGTGTGGGTGTGCTCATCGCCTGCCCCCCTTGGCGTGTGGTTTCTCGCCACGGGCAGGGGCAGGCTTGGGTTGTGCCTCGGCATCTTTCACCTTGCCGGCGAGCATGCCACAGGCGGCGGCAATGTCCTCGCCACGACTGCGCCTAATGGTGCAGGTGATGCCTTTGCCATTGAGATAGTCGCGAAATTGCGCCATGCGCTCGTCGCTACTGGTGCGCAACTTGGGCGTGTTGGGAATCATGTGGTAGCGTATGAGATTCACGCGCACATGCTCGTTGGGAATGATTTCGCGCAAAGCCTCGGCGTGCTTGATGTCGTCGTTTAGCCATTGCCACATGATATATTCAATCGAGAGGCGACGTTGGTGGGCAAAGTCATATTCGCCCAGCATTTCCATCACCTCTTTAATGGCAAAAGCTCGCTCAATGGGCATCATCGACTGACGCTCGCTTTCGATGGCATTGTGCACGCTCACTGCGATGTGCACTTGGGTTTCTTCTACGAGTTGGCGCAGTGCAGGTTTCACGCCCACGGTCGACACGGTGATGCGCTTGGGGCTCCATGCAAGTCCCCACGGGGCAGTCATGATTTCGATGGCTTTGATCACGGCATCAACGTTATCGAGTGGCTCACCCATGCCCATAAACACCACATTGGTGAGGGAGTGGGTTTCGGGCACGCTCAGCACTTGATTGATGATTTGATTGGCAGTGAGGTTGCCATGAAAACCTTGGCGACCGGTCATGCAAAAGTAGCAATTCATGCGGCACCCCTTTTGACTCGAAATGCACAATGTGGCGCGGTCGTCGTCGGGGATATACACGCTTTCAACCTCTTTGCCATCGCCTGCGGCAAAGAGGAATTTCACGGTGCCGTCTTCGCTGCGCTGTGCGCTTTTGGGGCCATAGAGCCCCACGCAATATTTTTCTTGAAGTCGCTGGCGGTTGCTTTTGGAAATGTTGAGCATCTCTTCAAAGGTCGACACGCGCTTCACATATAGCCAATCGGCAAGTTGCTTGGCTGTGAACTTGGGCATGCCCAGCGACTCGGTCACGCGTTGCAGTTCATAGAGCGTCATGCCGGCCAGTGGCTTGAGTTGTTTTGTTTTAACTTCCATTATTATGTGATGTGTGCAATATTGATTGTGTTGTAGTGGAAAAAAGTGGGTCGTAATTTCCCTAAAAAGTGAATTTTACAGTTAGGAATACAAAGGTAACGCTTTTTTGCCGAAAACGTTACCTTTGCCATGATTTTTAACACGTTGCCGTTTTATGGCGTATTCCCCATTTGGGATTGTTCTGTTAATTTTCAATGATATTAGGTGGGAGGTTTTTGTGATTTGATGATTTGTGTTTATCTTAGCACGATGTTGCATTATCTCCAAATTTTAACAAACTTAAAAAAACAAACTGAAGAACATGAAGAAGTTTACCCTTTTCATTGGGCTGTTGCTACTTGCAATAGCCTTGCCCACCACACAGGCGTGGGCTGTTTCACATGTGTCGATGACTACCAAGGTAGCTCCCGGGGCAAAAATTAAATTGCGTGTCGATGCTGCTGGTGCCATCACCATTGGCGGTGTGACCAACCCGGGTGACTATGTGAAAGGCAAAGAAATTGAATATGAGCTCAAAGACTCAAAAATCACCATTGATGGCGACATGGACTCGTTGTGGTGCTACAACATTCAGCTCACCGAGATTGATGTGACTCAAGCTCCCACGTTGGGCCGCCTGTATTGCTATGGCAACCGGTTGAAAACGCTTGATGTGTCGAAGAATGCCAAATTGCGCTACCTCAACTGCAGCAACTCAACTCTTGAGTCGATCAACCTCAATGGTGCAGTGGCACTTGATGGCTTGTATTGCTATGGCAACAAGCTCAAGTCGCTCGACTTGTCGTCGTGCACCAAGTTGCGCAGGCTCTATTGCAACAACAATAGCTTGAGCGAGCTCAAGCTCGACAACAACACTGCACTGGCACTCTTGTTTTGCAATGTCAACCAGTTGAAAACTCTTGATGTGACCAAAAACACTGCACTCTTGGCTCTGTTTTGCGGTAGCAACCAACTCACCAATTTAAACCTCAAGAACAATGGCAAGCTGATTGAATTGGGTTGCTCCAACAACCAGCTCATCACGCTCGACCTTGATGCTTGCACTCGCTTGAAAATTTTGTATTGCTATGGCAACAAGTTGAAGGGCTTGCAACTCACCAAGCAGACTCAGCTCGACGAGATGGACTGTCGCAACAACCCCTTTGAAGGTGGCACTATCGACTTGAGCCATCTCTCCAACTTGACCGACCTCACCATCGACACTTGTGCCCTCACATCGCTCGACTTGTCGAAAAACCCCAAGCTCACCAAGCTCTATTGCGCTGCCAATGAATTGACGAGTCTCAATCTTGACAATCAATCGAAGCTCACCCACCTTTCTTGCCCCTACAACAAGTTGACCGCGCTCGACCTCACCCAAAATGTGAATTTGGCAGAGGTGCGTTGCTATGTCAATCAAATTCAGGGCGAGAAGATGACAGCATTGGTTAATTCGCTCGTGAAACGCTCGCCTGCTGAGCCGGGTTTTTTCTATGTGGTTGACCTCACAGTTGCTCAAGAAAAAAACAAGGTGTTGAAGAGCGATGCTCAAATAGCTACCAATAAAAATTGGCTTGTGTGCAACCTCAATGGTGGTGACGATAAAGCCGAAATCTATGAAGGAGAAGAAGGCTCGGGTGTTGCCCAAAATGTTGGTGTTGCTGTGAATGTGAAAGTTGAAAACGGCACAGTGATGGTGACTGGTGCCAAGGTTGGCGAAGTGGTGGAACTCTACGACATGGCAGGTCGCAAGGTGGCCAGTGCAGTAGCTGGTGCTCAAGGCAACGCCACTGTTGCATTGCCAGCTCAAGGAGCCTGCGTGGCTCGTGTGGCAGGCATGGCTGTGAAGGTGTTGAATCGATAACAGCGTCGCTACTTGATTACAACAAATAGGGCACTATGTCCTAAAAAGAAAAGTTTCCTCACAGGTTTTGATTCCTGTGAGGAAACTTTGTTTAATCACATATAAAAACTCTTTTTTTTGCCGTTATTTCATTACTTTCAAAGTCTTGCCATCACTCATCATCAAGATGTTGATGCCAGGTTGCATGCGCGAGATGCGACGACCATCGAGAGTGTAGATTGCTTTTACTGTAGCAACTCCATCGACAGCAACGTCATTCACGCCCGCTATGCTACCCTCATAGAGAACAATTGAGTCGTCTAAATTAATGTAATAGGATTTCCAGTTGAGTTTGTTGAGCATTTTGATGTGCTCGGGAGTAAACACATTCTTGTCGGCAACTCGCTTAGAGAACACCAAGAAGTAGCCGGGTTCTTTGCCCTTGCGATCAACCAGTGTAGCCACAACTTTTCTCATTGAAGCCTCATTGATGTCGCAATCATAAATGCTCACGTGGCTCAGGTTGTCCATGCCACTAAAGTTGTAGAATTTCACCGGGTTTTTGGCGCCCTCAAAGTGTTCCAGTTTTGTGCAACCCTCAAGGTTGGCTTTCATCAATTTGGCGTTGCCATTGAAGCTCACTTTTGTGAGTTTAGGACATTTCTTGAAGTTGATAGACTCGAGCAGGCTCTCATTGATAGTGGCTACCCTGATGTTTGATTCAGTGATGTCGAGACTGATCAGCTTAGTGTTGTCGGCGTTCAGTTCTTCGAGCAGGGGCAATCCTTTCACGTCGAGTTGCTTCACTCCGGTGTGAGCGATGTTCAACTTTTGAATTGCAGGGGCTTCAGAGAGGTTGAGCTGGGTGAGTTGAGCATTGTGGGTGCAACTCAGCGTTTTGAGCTTGGGGCATTTCTTGAAAGTGATAAACTTGATTAAGTTCTCGTTGATAGATAACTCTTGAATATTAGACTCTTCAATGTTGAGACTACCCAACTCGTTGTGATCCAAATCCATGCTCACAAGATTGTCGCAGCCTTTCACCGATATTTTTTTGAGTTTTGAGTTTTTGCACACGAGATTTCTCACAGCAGTGCGCTCGCAATCAAGATCTTCGAGGTTGGTGCAGCCAGCAAGTTCAATTTCTTTGAGGTTAACGTTGGCTTTGCAACTCAAAGTTGTCAATTTTTTGCAGTTTTTGGCCTTGATGATATTGAGTTTGCTCTCGTCGACAGTGGCAACTCTCACGTTCGACTCGCTAATGTCGAGACTGCCAAGTTGGGTGTGATTCAAGTCAACGCTTTCAAGCTTGGGGCAACCCTTGGCTTTGAAGGTGGCAATAGGGCTGTTGCTGGCGTTCACTTTTTTCAGTTGTTTCATGTTGTCAACATTAAGATCGGTCAGCTCGGTTTTGCTACAATTCAATTCTTCAAGGTTGATGCAATTCTTGATTTCAAACATCTTTAAGTTTTTGTTGGAAGCACAGTTGAGAATGCGCAATGAGGGCAACTTGGGCAACACGAGTTTTTTCAACTCGTTGATGCTACAGTTGATTTCGGTGAGTTTGGGGCAGTTGTCAACAATAAGTTCTTTCAAACCACACTCGGGGCTTTCAATTTTTTTGAGTTCGGGCAAGTTCGACATGTCAAGGCGTGTGAGCTTGAGGCTACCCAGGCAGTCGAGGTTGGCAAGCGATGAGCAACCGGCCACATTCACGTCGGTGAGGTTCTTGGTCCCGGCAAGGCTTAGGTTGGTGAGAGCCTTGAGTCCCGAAACGTTGATGGCTTTAATGGGCGTCTTGTCGCAAAAGAGCGTTTTGAGTCCGTCGCAACCGGTCACTTTAATATCGGTGACAGCCGACTCGTTACAGTCCACATCTTCAATGTTTTTGAGTCCACCAAGGTCGAGTGTGGTGAGTTTGGGCATTTTGCGAGCCTTGAGAATTTTGAGATTGGGACAATCTTTCAATCCCAAGTTGCTAATATTGGTTTCATCGCATTCAAGTTTCTTGAGGTTGACGGCGTTGGAAAGACCAATGCCCTCAATAGGATTCTTAGAAATGTTCAAAGTTTCAAGACCGGCAAGTGAACCTATTTCTAAATTGGTGATTTTGTTATTGCTTGCGATGATTTCTTTGAGCCCTGTTGAGCCTCCTATATCAATGCCGGATAAATTGGGGTTGTTGCTCACCTCAATTTTTTCAAGTGGCAGTGCGCTGGAACCTTGAGGTGTGATTTGGCCAGCGTTCATTATTCTTATAGGAAGAGGCAAATAGATCAAATTCTCGCAATTGTTCATTTTCAAAGTCTTGAGACTGTACCACTCTCTCAGCCACATGGCTTCGATAGCTTGGGTGTTGTTGGCTATGAGCGTTTCAACATTGTTGTCTCCCGTAATATAAATGGAGCTCATTTGGGTGTTGGAGCAGTCGATTGTTTTGAGGAGAAGGCAATGGTAGAAACTTAAAGATTCCAGATTGGTGCTACCATTCACATCAACGCTCTTGAGCGTTCTGCTGGTTGCAGTGAGCCAAGCCAAGGTGTGCCCTTCGTCTTTGATGCTCTCTACAGGTCCGGCAATATTACCCACACCCTGCATCTTTGGGTCAATAGTTTTTTTGAGCCTAAGTTCTCCGGTGCTGGTGTTGTAGGCAGGCACGGAGTTGTCGGTAAATCCAGTGAGAGTGATGGGTCCCGAAACTTTTAGCAATAAATCAACTTCGGCTTTTTGACTTGCGTTCGATGTTGCCGAAACGTTAATAACGTCGACTGTTGCTGCATTGATTTTAGCGGGCAATGCCGTTGCTATTAAAGCTAATAGCGCAACGAGAAAAAGGTGTCTTGTTTTTTCCATTGTCATTCTATTTTAAAAATTAATACTATACACTTCTTTTGTTTAGCTATATATATTTGGTGTTTCTATTCTTTAATTATTCTAAAAACAGAATCCTCAAACATAGGTGGAACAAATGTAGCAAAAAAAACTATACAATTAGCAATAATTCTGTTAATTAATGCTAATTGCGTATTGTTTACTGTTTTTTACAATGGTCGTTGTGTTGGGTGTTGTGATATTTTATTTGAAAGTTAATCGATGAAGGTTGTGGGTTGAGTTATTGAGCAATGATGAGGTCGATGCCCAAATCTTCGAGGGCTTGAATGTCGGTTTGGTTGATGCCGGCATCGGTGATGATGAGGTCGATGTCGTCGATGTTGCCAATTTTGGCAAAGCCACGTTTGCCAAACTTGCTTGAGTCGGCAAGCACAATGGTTTTTTGAGCCGCAAGCATCATCTTTTGGTTGAGTTCGGCCTCGCGCATGTCGGTTGTTGAAAATCCAAACGAGAAGTCAATGCCGTCAACGCCTATGAAAAGCTTGCTGAAGGAGCAATCTTTGAGTATCATTTCGCTATATTGTCCCACCACCGAGAGGCTGCTGTGGCGCAACATGCCCCCCAGCTGAATGAGGTCGATGTCTTCGTTTTGGGCGAGAATTTCAGACACTTGCAGCGAAGCCGAGACGGCCGTGAGCCGGTGTTGGGGCTTGATGTTGCGAGCCAAGGCATGCACAGTTGTGCCCGATGCAATGATAATGGAGTCGTTGGTGGTGATGAGCTTGGCAGCTTCGCGACCAATCGCGTTTTTCTCTTCGGCAGCCATTTTTTCTTTTTCGTTGACCGAGCGATTGTTGGTAAACGGGTTGAGCAAAATGGCTTTTCCATGGCTGCGGTAGAGTTTATTGGCTTTTTCGAGCTGCGTGAGGTCTTTTCTTATCGTGACCGACGACACTTGCAGCATGTCGGCAAGGTCGGTCACCAATATGGAACCTTGTTTGAGCAAGGTGTTCAAGATGAGTTGGTGTCGCTTGTTTTTGAGCATTTGTTTTAAAGAATTGTTATTAAAAGTTGAGTTGCAACAGGTGTTGCTGTGCTTGCGATAGTTGGGGGGGACGTGTAGCCCCCAATAGGGCGTTTCTATTGCGTAGTAAAAAACTTAGAAAAATTAACCTCAAAAACCATGTGTTGGGAGGTGAATTGCAATAAGTGTGCTACAAAAATACAAAAAGTTACTTTCATTGCGATAAAATAAAAGTAATTTTTTTTGCAAAAAAGTTTGTGGGTTTCTAAAAGCTTATTAATTTTGTGGCGAAACCTAAAAGGGTTGTTTGCGAAAGATAAAAGGGTGATAAAAGACTAAAATCGAAAGCAAAATTATTTTAGGTTGGCAATTTTTGCTTCTAAAACGAAGGAAAGAGGAAGAAAAAAAAGGTAACGAAATGAAAAAAAACTACGACGTTATAGTCATAGGCGGTGGCATCACCGGTGCAGGCACGGCGCGCGATTGCGCTATGCGAGGCTTGAGTGTGCTATTGGTTGAGCGATATGATTTAACAACAGGTGCCACGGGGCGCAATCATGGATTGATGCATAGTGGTGCCCGATATGCCGTTACCGATAGTGAGTCGGCCACCGAGTGCATCAAGGAAAACATGATTTTGCGCAAGATTGCTCGCCATTGTGTTGATGAAACCGATGGCTTGTTCATTAGCTTGCCCGAAGACGACTTGAGTTTTCAATCTACCTTTGTTGAAGCATGTGGCAAGGCAGGAATTGGTGCCGAGATTATCGACCCTGCCCAAGCTCTCGCTTTGGAACCTGCGGTTAATCCTGCTCTCACGGGAGCGGTGAGAGTGCCCGATGCCTCAATCGACCCTTTTCATCTCACCACAGCCAATGTGCTCGATGCCCGCTTGCATGGTGCCGACACGCTCACCTATCACGAAGTGGTGGAATTGCTCGTTGAGCAAAACCGAGTGGTGGGTGTGAAGTTGCGCAACAATCACAATGGCGAGATGCTTCATGCCTATTGCAATCTTGTGATCAATGCAGCCGGCATTTGGGGCATGCTCATTGCCAAAATGGCGGGGGCAACCATCAACATGTTTCCTGCTCGTGGAGCCTTGCTTGTGTTTGGGCATCGTGTCAACAACATGGTGATTAACCGTTGTCGCAAGCCTGCCAATGCCGACATTCTTGTGCCCGACGATGCCGTGTGTGTGATTGGCACAACCAGCGATCGAGTGCCCATTGAGGAGTGTGACCACATGCAGGTCACCGACGAAGAAGTGAGTGTGTTGCTCACCGAGGGCGAGAAACTCGCTCCTTCGCTTGCTTCAACTCGCATTTTGCGTGCCTATGCCGGTGTGCGTCCGCTCGTGGCAAGCGACAACGACCCCACAGGACGCAGCATTAGCCGTGGCATTGTGTGCCTCGATCACGAGAAACGCGATGGGCTTGCAGGTCTCATCACCATCACAGGTGGCAAAATGATGACCTATCGTCTCATGGCCGAGGTTGCGACCAACATGGCTTGTGAGAAATTGGGCAACAGCCAATCGTGCGCAACAGCCAATCGCCCGTTGCCGGGCTCTGATAGCGAGAAATCGCATGACACATTAAAGACCTATCATTTTGCTCAAAAGGCGGCTCATGGCCGTCATGGTGCCATGACAAGCCACATTGCCACGAGCGACATGCTCGACGACTCACTGGTGTGTGAGTGTGAGGGAGTGAGTGTGGGCGAAGTGAAATATGCTATCGAGGAGTTGCATGTGCACAACATGCTCAACTTGCGCCGCCGCACTCGTGCCGGCATGGGCACTTGCCAAGGCGAACTTTGCTCTTGCCGTGCTGCTCACGTGATGTGCCAGCTCGATAGCAAGCACACGGCGCAGAGTAGTATCGATGATTTAGGGGCGTTTATGAATGAGCGATGGAAGGGCATGCGTCCTGTGGCATGGGGCGACACGCTTGCCGAAGCTCAACTCACAGCTTATATATATCAAGGATTGTGTGGCATCGACAAGATGGCGCAAGAAAAGGAGGCGATGATATGAAATTTGACTCAATAGTGATGGGTGGAGGGCTTAGTGGCTTGGCTTGTGGCATTGCCTTGCAACAGGCAGGACAGCGCGTGGCACTCGTGAGTGCCGGCCAAAGCACCCTTCATTTTCATTCTGGCTCATTTGACTTGTTGGGCTATGATGCAACAGGCACAGTAGTGGAGAATCCGCTGGAGGCCATGCAACGTCTCGATAGCCGTCACCCCTATAGCAAGCTCGATGCCCGTGGCGTGCCCTCGTTGCTCAATGAAGCCCGGCAGTTGCTTGCCAATGCCGGCATAGCCACTCATGGCGATGCCGGTTGCAATCATTATCGCTTGACTCCCATTGGCGCTTTCAAGCCCACTTGGCTCTCTATCAATGATTTTGCAACATTCAAGTCGCCGTTGTCGATGCCTTGGAAGCGCGTGCTGGTGGCCAATGTGATTGGATTTCTTGATTTTCCCACCCAATTCATTGTCGAGGCTTTGCGCGCTCGTGGTGTGCTGGTTGATGTGACAGGATTTTCAACGCCCCGGCTTTCTCGTGCTCGCAAGAGCTTGAGCGAGATGCGATCGACCAATGTGGCCAAGGTGCTCTCGTTGTTTGATGAAATCGACATCATGGCATCAAGTCTCAATGAGGTGGCACAAGGCTATGAGGCCCTGTTGTTGCCCTCGATTTTGGGCGAAGACAGCGATGAAGCCATAGCGCAACTCAAAAACCAACTTGAAGTGCCCTTGCAGTTGGTGCCCACTTTGCCTCCACTGGTGGCAGGGGTGCGCACCGAGCTATTGCTCAAGCGCAGGTTTCAAGCCTTGGGCGGGCTTTATATCGTGAGCGACACTGTGGTGGGTGGCACTTTTCTGGGCAATCGCTTGCAAGCCGTGACCACTGCCAAGTTGCATGGCGAGCAACTCGAAGCCCGCAATTTTGTGCTTGCCACAGGTGCATTCATGAGTCATGGGCTTGAAAGTAACTACAACGGGGTGTATGAGCCCATTTTTAACCTTGATGTTGAGGCGTTGCCACATCGCACCGAGTGGACTCGCGACAACGTGATGCAGGCGCAACCCTACATGGAGTTTGGGGTTGCAACCCAAGCCGATTTCAAAGTGATGAAGGAGGGGACTGTTGTCGATAACCTATATGCCGTGGGCTCAATATTGAGTGGGCACAACTCGGTGAAACTTGCCGATGGCGCAGGTGTCGACCTGCTCACAGCCTTGCAAGTAGCACACACTATTGCAAAATAATTCAGGAGAGAGAGAAGTGGAAAAGATAGACAACAAGATGCAGGTAAAGAGTTTGAGCGTGCGCAATCTTGAAAAGTGCATGAAGTGCTCAATCTGTACGGTATATTGCCCCGTGGCGGCAGTAGAGCCCCGATATTCGGGCCCCAAGCAAGCAGGCCCCGACATGGAACGCTATCGCTTGAAAAACGAGGTGTTTTTTGACGAAGACATGATGAAGCTGTGCCTCAACTGTCGTCGCTGCGAGGTGGCTTGCCCCGAGGGAGTGGAAATTGGCGAGATGATTCAGGCTGCTCGTGTGAAATATAGCACCCATCGCCCCAAGTTGCGCGATGTGATGCTTGCCAACACCGACTTTGTGGGCACGATGGCCAATCGTTTTGCTCCCCTCGTGAATAAAACATTGGGATTGAGCATCACCAAGGCAGTGCTCGACACCGCTATGGCTGTCGACAAGCATCGCCAGTTTCCTGCCTACACCTCTCAACGCTTTGAAACGTGGTATAGGCGCAAGGCACAGGCCCGTCAAGCTCAATATAGCAAGCATGTGAGCTATTTTCATGGTTGCTATGTCAATTACAACTATCCCAAGTTGGGGCAAGACTTGGTGAAGATTATGAATGCCATAGGCTATGGTGTTCACTTGCTCGAAAAAGAAAAATGCTGTGGTGTGGCCAAGATAGCCAACGGGCTGTTTAGCCAAGCCAAGAAGCATGCCAAAATAAACATTAGCTCTATTAAAAAATCGGTTAGCGAAGAGGGTCGCCAAGTGCTGACAACAAGTTCGACCTGCACGTTCACCTTGCGTGACGAGTATGGAAATTTGCTCGAACTCGACAACAGCGACATCCGTGAGGACATTACACTGGCGACCCGTTTTTTATATCGCTTGGTCGAGAGTGGAGAGGCGCGGTTGGCATTTCGCGACGACTATCGCTTGCGGGTTGCCTATCACAGTGCCTGCCACATGGAGCGCATGGGCTGGATTGTGTATAGCACCGAGTTGCTCAAAATGATTCCAGGCCTCGATTTCATGATGCTTGATAGCCAGTGTTGTGGCATTGCCGGCACCTATGGTTTCAAGAAAGAGAACTATGCCACCTCGCAAAACATTGGTGCGCCCTTGTTTAAGCAAATCAAGAGTCTTGGACTCGACTATGTGACCACCGATTGTGAAACCTGCAAGTGGCAAATTGAGATGTCGACAGGAGTGAAGGTGCTCAATCCCATTGAGATTATAGCCGATGCTCTCGATGTTGAGAAGACAATTGCCCTCAACGGCAAGCCGTGAATTGGATTTTTTGTGTTACATTTGTCTTACTATAATAGAGGCGAAATAGTGAATGATTAAAATAACTTGATAATACTGATAACAATTAAAAAATTATGTGGAGTTTTTTAGCACCTCCGGCTTTTAAGCCTGCCAAGACCGGCCCCGATGCCGATGCCGAGTATAAGCGATTGCGTTGGCAAGTGTTTATTGGCATTTTCATTGGCTATGCCGGCTTTTATATTGTGAGAAAGAATTTCTCGATGGCCATTCCGGCTCTTGCACCTTTTGGCTTTGACAAGGGAGAGTTGGGCATTGTGCTCTCGATGAATGCCATTGCCTATGGCTTCTCAAAGTTTATCATGGCCAGCATTAGCGACCGCAGCAATGCTCAGCGTTTCTTGCCCTTGGGTTTGGTGTGTGCAGCTGTAGCCATGCTGTTCATGATTGTGCCAGTGCAATGGTTGGGTGCCGAGCACAAGGTGGCCGCTATTGTGCTCATGGCAGTGCTCAACTTTCTTGTGGGCTGGTTTAATGGCATGGGTTGGCCTCCATGTGGCCGTGTGATGACCCACTGGTTCTCGATTAAGGAGCGTGGCACGTGGATGTCGTTTTGGAACTGTGCCCACAATGTGGGAGGTGCACTGGTGGGCCCCATGTCGGTTTATGGTGCCATGTGGTTTGGCTCATGGTTCTATGGCAACCAGCACGACCACTACTTCTTGATTGGCACCTATGCCTTTCCTGCCGCGGTAGCCATTCTCATTGCCATTGTTGCCTATAGCCTCATTCGCGACACTCCACAATCGTGTGGCTTGCAGTCGATTGAAGACTGGAGTGGCCATGCCGCCAAAAACTACAATAAGAAAGAAGAAGAAGCCCTCTCGGTGGGGCAAATTTTCAAGACTGTGCTCAGCAACAAGTTGCTGTGGTATATTGCCTTTGCCAATGCTTTTATCTACATGGTGCGCTATGGTTGCCTCGACTGGGCTCCCACTATTTTGACCGAGCAGGGCGTTGACCTCAAAAATGCAGGTTGGGCCTATTTTGCCTATGAGATGGCTGCCATTCCGGGCACCATCATCTGTGGCTGGTTGAGCGACCATGTGTTTCACGGACGCCGTGCCTTGCCCACCATCTTGTTTATGGTGCTTGTGGCCATTGCCATCGTGATTTATTGGCAATTTTTCAACAACTTCTATGTGGTGATTGGTTGCCTCATTGCCATTGGATTTTTGATTTATGGTCCTGTGATGCTGGTGGGCGTTCAGGCTCTCGACTTGGCACCCAAAAATGTGGCAGGCACTGCAGCCGGTCTCACGGGTTTCATGGGCTATGTGCTGGGCACTGCTGTGCTTGCCAATATTGTGATTGGCTATGTAGCCGAGAATGCAGGCTGGGACTGGACCTTTGTGCTCTTGCTGGGAGCTTGCCTCATCTCAATTGTGTTTATGGCGATGACCTATAAAGAGGAGCAATATTTGGTTGAGGCTCGTCGTCAAGAAGAGCAAAAGCAGTAATCACTCCCCTCATTTGAAACTATCGCAGGCGATATAATAATATAACTCTTACTATCATGTCAAAAGAAAGTGTTTATGCCTCTCTTGGAGAGAGCAAAAAGCGATTTATGTCGTGGCAATATCGCATTATATTGGTAACCATGATAGGCTATGCGCTGTTTTATTTTGTGCGCAAAAACTTCTCGATTGCCATGCCCGGCCTCACTGCCGAATATGGCATCAGCAACAAAACCTTTGGTTGGGTGCTCTTTGCCGGCTCGCTCACCTATGGTTTCTCGCGCTTCATCAATGGCTATTTGGTGGATAGAGTGAAAGGACGCATCGTCATGGCTTTGGGGCTATTGCTGTGTGCCGCTTCCAACTTTGCCTTTGGCGCAGGTGCCAACTTGAGCGCCATGATCACGGGCAGTGAAGCAACTCCCGATTTCTTGAACATGCTGGTGCTGTTTATGGGGGTCACAATTATCATAAATCAATATTTTCAAGGCTTTGGCTATCCGCCATGTGCTCGCATTTTGCCTCATTGGATTCACCCCGGTGAGTTGGCAACCAAAATGAGCATTTGGAATTGCTCGCACTCGGTGGGAGCCACTCTTGCCGTGGTGGTGTGTGGCTACATCATGGGCACTTTGGGTGTGAACATGAGCGACAATGCCGAGGTGGTGAATCGCATTGCTGCCAATCTCACCAACAGCGGCGTGGCCGATGCCACAACTCAAGCGTTGAACTATGCCTCACACTATGGTGCATGGAAGTGGTGTTTCTGGATTCCTGCTTGCTTGGCACTGGTGGGAGCTGTGGTTGTGTTTATGGGATTGCGCGACGAGCCCAAAGAAGTGGGCTTGCCCGACTTGCCCGACACAGGGCTTGGCAAGTTGGGTGAAACCAAAAGCGCGAAGGCCAAACGTCGATTTGAGCGCGAAATGGTGTGGAAAAATCGCTGGGTGTGGACTTTTTGCATTGCCAACCTCTTTGTGTATGTGGTGCGCATGGGTATTCTCGACTGGGGACCTAAGTTCTTGACCGAGAGCCGTGGGCTCGACATTAGCGATGCCGCATGGACCGTTGCCGGCTTTGAAATTGCTGGCATTGTGGGCACTCTCTTTGCCGGTTGGGCCACCGATCACATTTTTGGAGGCAAGGGCCACCGCATGTGTGTGATGTGCATGGCAGGAGCAGCCCTGTTCATGACCATCTTCCGTTTCATGCCCAACACTGCCAGCCTTGGGCTCACAGCTGCTGTGCTGGTGGGTGCAGGTTTTTGCATCTATGGTCCTCAAGCCCTCATTGGCATTGAACTTGGCAATCAAGCTACCAAAGAGGCCAGTGCACGCGCCAATGGCATTGCAGGCATTTTGGGCTATTTGGGCTCGGGCTTGAGTGGCATTTTGGTGGGTTATGTGGCCGACCTTTATGGCTGGACTCGCGTGTTTGAGGTGATCACGGTGATTGCAGTGATAGGCATGTTTATTCTCATTTCGATGTGGAATGCTCCACGCGATGGCTATGAGCGTGCGGCTGCCATCAACTACGACGACATTGAGGAAGAAGCACAGCAATAATATTAATGTTTATCGATTAAATGAATAACAGGAGGAGCGCACCATCAGTCTTGTGTCAAATCAATTAACTCACTGGCTTGCACGATGCAAGTTGATGGCCACTCCTCTTTTTAAAAAGAAATAAAAATGCATTACACGCCCAAACACACCACACAGTTCACAGCCGAGCCTCACAAGGCCACGCTCCGGCAACTGGAGTGGGGCACCATGAGCCCGCTTGACGAGAGAGAATTGCTCGACTGGTGTGCCGGTATCAAGCACGTGGCGCTCGACATGGACGGCACCATCTACATGGGCACAACCTTGTTTCCCTACACGCGCGAGTTTCTCGACACGCTCACTCGTCTTGGCATTAGCTACTCGTTTTTGACCAACAATCCCACCAAGAGCCACAACGACTATCTCAAAAAGCTTGAGGCTTTGGGCATTGAGGCAACTGCCGAGCAGATGTACACCTCGTCGCTGGCCACTATCGACTATATCAAGCAACACTATCCACAAGCCAAGCGACTCTTTGCTCTGGGCACGCCCAGCATGCAAGAAGAGTTGAGCAAGGCTGGTTTTGAATTGTGTGACGACGACCCATCGCAGCGTCCCGATGTGCTGGTGGTGGCTTTTGACACAACATTGGTCTACAGTCGCTTGTGTCGCGCCGCATGGTGGGCTTCTCAACCCGATATTCCCTACATTGCCACCAATCCCGATTGGGTGTGTCCCACCGATCAAGAAACGATTCTTGTGGATTGTGGCTCGCTGTGCAAGAGCATTGAGGGGGCCACCGGTCGACAGCCCGATGTGGTGATTGGTAAGCCCAACCCCAACATGCTCTATTGCATTCGCGACAAGCGTGGACTCACCAGCCGTGAAATTGCCATGGTGGGCGACCGCATCTACACCGATGTGGCAACAGCTCAAAATGCAGGCAGTTTGGGTGTGCTGGTGTTGAGTGGCGAGACAACCCTCGACACAGCCTTGCACAACAATCCCGTGCCACCTCTCACGGCCCTCACTGTTGAAGAGTTGGGCGAGCTACTATTGAAAGCACGCGATTGTGGCACAAAACAAGAGAGAAAGTTGAGGAAATAGATAGCGAATGAATTTGTTTATTTGCAACTTATAGGTTATATTTGTGTAATACAATAAATCTTTTCTATATCTATCTCTTGAAAGAATAAAAAAACAATCAAATCAATTTTTCTATTAATTCAAAAAAAACTTAAATCATTATGAAGAAGGTTTTATCATTAATGATGGGTTGCGCTGTTTTCACAGCTCCTATCTATGCTGCCGATGCACAGCCCGAAGTGGCTGCCGAGGCTGCTCCCGTGGTTCCTGTTGCCGTGGCTGAGCCCACAGCCGAGCCTGTTGCTGCTCCACAAGAAGAGAGCACATGGCAAAAGATTCTTGCCAAGATGCCTAAAATTTCGGGTTACTTGCAGACGGGTTGGAACTTCACAACCAACAAAAACGCCTCTACATCGTCGTTCCAAGCCAAGCGTCTGCGCTTGCTCATGGACGGCAAAGTGACCGACAATGTTGACTTCCGCTTGCAAATCGAGGCCTTCAACGGCATCGCTGGTTCGACCAATGGCAATGGCCAAAAGAACTTGCAGGTGATGGACGCTTTTGCCACTTGGAAAATACGTCCCGAGTTCAAAATTCGTGCCGGTCAATTCTACACCCCTCTGGGTTATGAAAACTATGACATCTCGCCTGCCACTCTCGAAACTGTTGATTTCTCCAACATTGTGTATCGCATGGCTTGTCGCAACCCCTATGAATACAACTTTGTAGACTATGGTCGCGACTTGGGTGTGATGTTGATGGGTGATGCCTTCGATAGTGGCAAGGGTTTCCGCTACTTGCACTACGACTTTGCAGTGACCAATGGTTCGATTCCTTGCAAAGACGACCGCAACAACACCAAAGACATTTATGCCAGCATCACAGTGCGCCCCATCAAAAACTTCAATGTGAAGGCTACCTACAACTGGGGTGAATATTCTACTCAAAATCTTGGTGGAGGCAATGGCATGGTGGGTGCAAGCAAGCGTTACAACCCCATGCACCGCTTTGTGGCAGGAGCTTGGTATAACGACCCCAATGGCATTGACCTGCGCACCGAGTTTGGTAGAATGAAATCGACCAAAGACGACAACACCTATGTTGACGAAACAAGTGCCTATGTGTTTGCAGGCTACCACGCTGGCAAGTTCTTGCCCATGGCTCGCTGGGACATGTATAAAGACGACATCAACAAAACCACTCCCGGTGCCAACTACAACCGCCTCTTGCTGGGTTGCACCTATCAACTCTTCAAAAACGTGAAAGTTCAACTCAACTGGGGTCACTTCATGTATCCCGAACGTGTTGAAAAGGCAGTGGGCTATGACCACAGCGAGCAAATTCAGCTCATGGGTCTCTTCAAGTTCTAATGACAATAACACACACAAAAAAAAATAATTACTTTTTTAAAAATCCAATAAAATGAAGAAATTATTGATTCTCATGGCTGCCTGTCTTCTTGGCACAGCCGCTCAAGCTCAACACTTGGGCACCGAATATCGCCTTAAAAAAGTGGTGAAGGTTCTCGGACGTCAAGGTATTGCTGCCGACAAAGACTACTTCTATGTGTCCGACACTCGTGGCCTCTACAAGTATGACCACAACTGGAACTTGGTGCAAAAACGTGTGAAAACCGAAAAAGATGGTCTTTTCCCACACCCCGAGTTGGCCAATCACTTTGGCGACATCGACGTGTATGACGGCAAAATCTACACTGGCAACGAGCACTTCAACTTGGGTCGTGGCGAGAACATTGCTATCTCTATCTATGATGCCAAAACATTGCAATGGATTGAGGATATTCCTTGGTGCCCCGAGTCGGGACAAGTAGAATGCTCGGGTCTTGCTGTTGACCGCGAGCAAGGCCTTGTGTGGATGTCCGACTGGGTTGACAGTCGCTATGTGTATGCCTACAGCCTCGAAACCAAGAAATACTACACCAAGATGCAATGTCGCCCCGAGCCCTACTGGTGCCAAGGTATCTATGTGTGTGATGGCAAGATGCTCTTCTCGTCCGACGATGGTGAGTCGTCTTATCAAATTGCCGACAACCTCTACATTGCCGACATTTCGGGTGCTCCCTACTATGGCTTGAAGCAAGGCACCGAGCCAGTGAAGGCCGACCCATGGAATGTGAAAGTTGATGCTCAAGGCAAGGTGGTGAAACGCACAGGCTTGATTGCCGCCGGTGCATTTGCACGCCCCTTGACTCTCTTCCGCGAGATGAAAGACTTCCGTCGTTGTGGCGAAATAGAAGGTCTCACTGTTGATCCCAACACCGACGATTTGCTCGTGCTCAACAACCGTGGCACCCAAATTATTTTGGGTATGAGCCAAGGCCCCTTCACCGAAGAAGGCTACACTGGTGAGATTCACGAAGTTTACGTTTATGAAAAGGTGAAATAATCAAGTAGAAAATTCTTTTTATAGATTCTCTATAACAGGCAAGTCCGACCGGTCACACTGGTCGGGCTTGTTGCTGTTTATTAAACCTAATGACCGATTTGGGTTAAACCTGATGACCGATTTGGGTTTAAGGGGTTTATGTCGTTATAGATATTAGCTTGTTTGATAGCGAGAGGAGAGAAAAAGAGGGGGGGGGAGTTATTGCTTTTTCACCCTGTTGGGATTTTGGGCTATAAAAGCCTTCCAGCTATTGCTCCCTTTGAGGATAGCAGGCTTGTCTCGCTCATAGAAATGGCACAAGGCGGCAGCAAGAGCATCGGTAGCGTCGAGAAACTGTGGCATGTCGCTATTGGCAATGTTGAGCTCGCGTTGCAACATGCCAGCCACCTGCATCTTGCTGGCAGCTCCATTGCCGGTGATGGCTTGCTTGATTTTGCGAGGTTCATACTCGGTGATGGGAATGTCGTGGTTGAGGGCTGCAGCCATGGCCACCCCTTGGGCTCGCCCCAACTTGAGCATCGATTGCACGTTTTTGCCATAAAAAGGGGCTTCTATTGACATTTCATCGGGCAAATATTGATCGATGAGACTTGTGACTCGTTTAAAAATGTGATGCAATCGCAAGTAGTGACTATCCATTTTGTTGAGTTGGAGCACTCCCATCACAATGAGGTGGGGCTTCTTGCCCTTCACCCCAATCAGGCCATAGCCCATGACTTGAGTGCCGGGGTCGATGCCAATGATGATGTTGTCATATTCCTTGATAACCGCTTCCATGAGAGTGTGCTCAAAGGTCTATTTTCTCCATGAGAGTGGTGAAGCTCACAGCTCGTGTGCCAAAATGACTGCTAAGTCGTGCATTCAAGTCCTTGCCGGTGGTTCTGAACCATTGTTGCAAAACACCAAGCGATGGGGCTTGCAATTGCAAGGCATAGCTGGTGCTGTGCTCGTGGGTGCTGCCCATGACACGGGTGAGTTGAGGCTTGCTCACTTGCCCGGGGGCAATGGCACCGGGCAGATATTGAGTTTTAATCCAGTCGATAAATTCCTCGACAGCGGTGTCGTCGACCTGATAGGTGGTGTTGCAAATAATCATGATGCCAATTGTTGTGATTAGGGAGCCTGTAAATCTTGCTCAAGGCAAAGGTAATGAAAAATTGCCTTTTGACGCAGATTTTAATTAAATTAGTTAAATTTGGGCGATTTATTTCTTAAATAAAATAAATTACATACCTTTGTGTCACTAACTAATGATGCTTTGCTCAATCAGCAAAATGCAACTATTTGTTGACATACAATTTCCTGCTATTCACGGTCGTTTTTGGATGGTGAAGCATGATAATTATAACTTTTTGAGTGATATAGAGTGCATGCCTTATTTCTTTTTGAGAAATTGAGGTGTGCCGTTTCTTTGTTGCTTTTCTTGTCGATATTAAAGTTGCAAGGCGAGGGGGAGAAAGTGCCATTGTGAAGTGTGTTGATTACTATATTTTTTAACAACCAATAGTTTTTTATTCTTATGGTAAAGAAAATTAAGTTTTTCGCATTGCTTGCCATGTTCATGGTAACATTGGGCTTGAATGCACAGGTGACAACCTCGTCGATGACGGGTCTTGTTTCCGATGGAGCCGGTGAAGTCTTGATAGGCGCTACTGTCAAGGCTGTGCATGTGCCATCGGGCACAAAGTATAATGCCGTTACCAATGTTAACGGCCGTTACAACATTCAGGGTATGCGCACCGGTGGTCCCTACACCGTTACGGTTACCTATGTGGGTTATCAACCCAAGCAGTATGAGGGCATCTCGCTGGAGTTGGGTAACACCTATGAACTCAATGCACGTCTCGACAACAGCTCAACGAGCCTTGACGAGGTGGTGGTGACCGGACAAGGACGCGCAGCCCAAGCAGGTGCAGCCCACAACTTCTCGATAGCCAAAATTGAGGCTGCTCCCACAGTAGACCGCAATATCTATGATATTGTGAAAAACATGCCCATGGCCAATCGCTCCAAAATTGGTGGCATCTCGTTTGCCGGTAGCAACAACCGCTACAACAGCTTCCAAATCGACGGTACTGTGAGCAACGACGTGTTTGGTCTTGCCTCATCGGGCACCAATGGTGGTCAGGCAAGTGCCAACCCCATTTCAATGGACGCTATCCAAGAAATTCAGGTTGTAATTGCTCCCTTCGACGTGCGTCAAAGTGGCTTCACCGGTGGTGGCATCAACGCTATTACCAAGCAAGGTAGCAACGACTTCCACGCTTCCTATTTCACCTATTACAATAATGAAAACTTCTATGGTCGCTACGATGCTTCTCGCGATTACATCAAAGACAAGCTCACCAAGCAACACACCACCACAATTGGTGGCAACATTAGTGGCCCCATTGTGAAAGACAAGTTGTTCTTCTTTGTGAACCTTGAAAATAAAAACGAAAGCTATCCTTCGAGCTACTATGCTGGCTATAGCCCCAACTATTTGAGCGTGGCCGATGCCCAGAAGATTGCCGACAAATATAAGGCTCTCACGGGCATTCAAGAAGGCTACGGACAACGCGATGTGAAGCACAATGCCTTCGACATGCTTGCCCGCTTTGACTGGAACATCAACGACAACAACAAGTTGGCATTCCGCTATCAGCACAACAATGCCTACGACGACAAGTATGGCAACGGTGTCACCAGCTTCTATTTCAACAACTCAAGCTATCGTTTCAACAACGTGACCAATAGCTTTGTGACCGAGTTGAACAGCAACATTGGCAGTAGCCTCTACAACGAGTTGCGTGCCAGCTACACTCGCGTGCGCGACCATCGCGATGTTGCCTATCAAGGTCCTCTCTTCTGGATCAAAAACCTGTCGAGCGAAGATGGCTCACGCCACAATATTGCAGCCAACATTGGCACCGAATATAGCTCGGGTGCCAACTTGCTCGACCAAGACATCTATGTGTTTGAAGACAACATGTCGTGGTATAAAGGTCGCCACACCTTCACATTTGGTACTCACAACGAAATCTTCAAGATGCGCAACCTCTTCATTCAGGCTGTGACTGGCGAATGGGTGTATAACTCACTCGACGATTTCTTGAACGACAAGCCCAACCAGTTTGTGTTTAAGTGCACCAACCCTGCCATCACCAATGGTGACCTTCGTTGGAGCCCTATCATCAAGGCCGGTCAATTTGGTCTCTATGCACAAGACAAGTTTGAGGTGAACAAGAACTTGCAACTCACCTATGGCTTGCGCATCGACATTCCCGTGATGTTTACCGACCCCACTACCAACGTGGCTTTCAACCAATATTCCTACAAAAATGGCTTTGGAGTGCGCGTGGGCGAGATGCCCAGTGCCAAGGTGATGTGGTCGCCTCGATTTGGCTTCCGCTGGTTTGCCAACGATGAGCACAACACGCTGTTGCGTGGCGGTCTTGGCTTGTTCACAGGCCGTGTGCCCTTTGTGTGGTTGAGCAATGCCTTTAGCAACACCGGTGTTGAAATCACTGGTACTACCATCAACGATGCAAAGGCTATTCCTGCTATCACTGCCAATCCTCAAGATTTGATTCCTGCTCTCACTACCGGCAGGGCCGCTTCGCCCGACATCGTGACCGTGAGCAAGAAGTTCCGCTACCCTCAAGTGTTCCGTGCCAACTTGGCTCTCGAACAAAAATTTGCAGGCGACTGGAAATTCACTCTCGAAGGCTTGTATAGCAAGACCTACAATCAGGTTTACTTCCGCAACCTCGCGCTCAAGTCGGCTGGCACAGTGTATGCCGTGCCCGGTGTAGAAGCCAGTGCTGCCCCCTACTATAAGGTTGACCGCAGCTACTACTCGATTGTGAACCTCGAGAACACCGACAAGGGCTACACCTATAGCTTCTCGGCTACAGCCGAAAAGACCTTTGACTTTGGCATGAACATGGTGGCAAGCTACACCTTTGGCCACTCCAAGAGTGTTTATGATGGCACCTCGTCGGTTGCCTATAGCAACTGGAAATATAACTATGCTATCGACACCAACAGCCCAGTTTTGAGCTATTCTTCATTTGACCAACCTCACCGTGTGCTGTTCACGCTGGGCTACACAACTCCCAAATATTGCAATGGCTTGATGCAGACCAATGTTGCTCTCACCTATAATGGTTATAGTGGCGGTCGCTACTCGTTGACTATGAGCGAAAATACCGACTTCAATGGCGATGGTTTCAGGGGCAACTCGTTGCTCTACATTCCCACTGCCGATGAATTGGCAACTATGCAATTTGCCGATATTATGGGCAAAGATGCCGAAGGCAAGAAGGTGGTGAAAAAAACTGCTCAAGAGCAACGCGACCTCTTTGAGGCTTTCATTGCCGGCGACAGCTATGCCAAGAATCACCGTGGCGAGTATGCCAAGCGCAATAGCAACTTGGGCAAGTTTGAACATCAAATCGACTTGCACTTGGCTCAAACATTCTTCTACCTGAAGAATCGTGGTAGCAAAATCCAACTCACATTCGATGTGCTCAACTTTGCCAACATGCTCAACAAGAAGTGGGGTGCAAGCTGGGCCAATAGCTACAACGTGACTCCTCTCAAGGTTACAGGTGTGAAGAAGGGGGCCGATGGCGTTTATACTCCCACCTATCAATGGAATGGTTACACCGAGCCCAACAAGGCAAGCATTGGTAGCCGTTGGCATGCACAACTTGGCTTCAAGGTGATTTTCTAAGAAATAACTGACTGGCTCAGTTAGCCACAGCCTATAGCATTCTATTGTTCCGGTCTATGCTCAATGTGAAGCATAGACCGGAACTTTTTTGCTAAATTTGTGCTCTATAACAAAGAAGTGAAGATGACAACAACTTTTGAAAACATGGTGAGCAGCGACTTGCATCGCTATCTCTTGACTAAGGGTGAGATTGATGAACACTTGCCCGAGTGCCCCGATGTTGAGGCCTTGTGGGAAACTGTGGCAATGGCCTATTTGCCCGACGGAGTGCGTGAATTTAATGCCTATCCCCTCACCTCGTTGGGGTGGATGATGCTGGTGGGAATGGCTGTTGCAGCTTGCTGGGACAAAGATTGGGAGCACTATTCCACTATCAACAACCTCTATGTTGACATGCGCGACAAGCGAGGCTATGATCAGCTCGATGAGTACATTTGCGACGAGGTGTTGCAACTCGATGCTACCCAAAGCGAGCAACTCTTGGCTCTTGTTGGCGACTGTGCCACACGGGTCAACAGCACATTGCGTCGCTCAGGGACCGAGGCTGGCACAGCCGAAGCGTTTAGAGCCTATGTGGCTTGCCTGCATCAACTCTACCTCAAGGGCATGGCAGTGCAGTTGCATCGCATGGGCTACCGCATGACTCGCTTGTGAGAGCGCATTTTTTTGGGGGCGGGAATGCGATTTTAGGGCAATATTGTTCTAAAGAGAAGCATCTAATACAACAACCAATCCCATTATCTTTCACTTCTCTTTACTCCTCTTTCACTTCCTTCGCCAATTCCGTTGTTAAGTTTATTTGTTTTTCTCAGCTAAGTTCAATTAAGAAATGCAACTTTTGGCAATAAACAAAAGGAGCGAAAAA
>CAMYCE010000022.1 GCA_947254205.1 uncultured Prevotellaceae bacterium | reverse complement strand
GGAAAAGCCTAAGATATTTTCTTATTGCGACCTAATGACCGATTGGGGTTTAATACAAAACCCGCACCCTCCATGATGAGAGTGCGGATTTTTGTGATTATTGCGTGTTGCAGTAGGTTTAGCTCAACTTATGGATAATCAAGCCCGAACGCAATTTGGGTTCAAACCATGTGGCCTTGGGAGGCATGATTTTGCCACTATCGGCAATGTCCATGATTTGTTGCATGGTAACGGGGTGCAAAGCAAGAGCCATCTTCATCTCGCCACTATCAACACGTTTCTTGAGCTCTTCGAGACCACGAAGCCCGCCCACAAAGTCGATGCGGTCGCTTGAACGCAAGTCTTTGATTCCAAGAAGTTCGTCAAGAATCAAGCGACTTGAGATGTCAACGTCGAGCACACCAATGGGGTCGGTGTTGTCATAGGTGCCTTCTTTGGCAGTGAGAGCATACCACTCGCCTTCGAGATAGAGCGAGAACTCATGCAAAGCTGCGGGTTTATAGATAGCAGCACCCTTTTTCTCAACAATGAAGTTTTTGTTTAAAGCTTCAAGGAATTGAGCCGGGGTCATGCCATTCAAGTCCTTAACCACACGGTTATAGTCAAGAATCGTGAGTTCAGAAGCTTGGAAGCAAACTGCCATGAAGTAGTTATATTCCTCGTCGCCCTTGTGGTTGGGGTTGTTTTTGGCTTTCTCGCCACCCACCAAGCCGGCAGCAGCCGAGCGATGGTGACCATCGGCAATGTAGAGGCTGGGCATCTTGGCAAACTCTTCGGTGATAGTGTTGATGTCTTTGTCATCGGCCACTACCCACAACTGGTGGCGGAAGCCATCGATTGGAGCAATGAAGTCATACTCTGGAGTTGTGGCAGCATAGCGAGTTGTAATTTCCTTCAACACTGCATTGTCGGGATAGGCAAAGAACACGGGCTCGATGTTGGCATCGTTTACACGCACGTGTTTCATGCGGTCTTCTTCTTTGTCGCGACGAGTGAGCTCGTGTTTTTTAATCACACCGTTCACATAGTCTTGGCAAGCTGCACCCACAACAATACCATATTGAGTTTTGTTGTTCATAGTTTGAGCATAGATGTAGTATTGCTCTTTCTCGTCTTGCACCAGCCAGCCCTTGTCTTGGAACATCTTGAAGTTTTCGGCAGCCTTCTCATAAACACGAGGATCATATTCACTTGTGCCTTCGGGGAAGTCGATTTCGGGCTTGATAATATGATATAAGCTCTTTTCATTGCCTTTTGCTTCTTCACGAGCCTCCTCAGAGTTCAACACATCATAGGGACGGCTTTCTACTTGCTCGACGAATTCCTTTGGAGGACGTACGCCTTTAAATGGTTTTACAATTGCCATGTTTTAATAAAAGATTTAATTGTTTAGGATAAAAAAATTATTTATTTAAAATGATTGTCTGTTCACGATCGGGGCCCACCGAAACAATAGTGATGGGCACGCCCAATTTTTCTTCCAAAAATTTCATGTAGTCTTTAAACTCTTGTGGAAAATCTTTCTCATCGGTTATTTTAGTCATGTCGACCTGCCAACCTTTGATCTCGGTGTAAATGGGGTTAACACCACTTTCAATATTGAAGGGGAAGTCGCGAGTTGTCTTGCCATCAATTTCATAGGCATCACAAGCCTTGATTGTAGCAAAACTATCGAGCACATCGCTCTTCATCATGATGAGCTGAGTCACACCATTGAGCATGATTGTGTAGCGCAATGCCACAAGGTCGATCCAGCCACAACGGCGCTCACGCCCTGTGACTGCTCCAAACTCATGACCTAATTCACGAATTTTATAGCCCGTTTCGTCAAAAAGCTCGGTTGGAAAAGGGCCACTGCCCACACGAGTACAGTAGGCCTTGAAAATGCCATACACATCACCAATGTGGCAAGGTGCAATGCCCAAGCCATTGCAAGCTCCAGCGCTGATGGTGTTGGACGATGTGACAAACGGATAGGAGCCAAAGTCAACATCGAGCAAGCTACCTTGTGCACCTTCACACAAAATGCTCTTGCCTTCTTGCAACTGCCGATTCATGTAGTATTCACTATCAATAATATCAAACTGCTTGATATACTCAATAGCCTCTAACCATCGTTTTTCAAGTTGGGCAACGTTTTGCTCTACGCCAAGCGTTTTGAGCAAGTGAAGATGACGTTGCTTGGCCTTGTTATACTTTTCTTCAAAATTGGAAAACACATCGCCCAATCTCAAGCCATTGCGGCTAATTTTATCGGTGTAGGTGGGGCCAATGCCCTTGCCGGTTGTCCCGATTTTGGCATCGCCCTTGAGTTTTTCATTGGCAGCATCAAGAAGCCTGTGGGTGGGCATGATGAGGTGCACTTTTTTTGAAATCTTCAATATTTTCTTGATTTCAATACCTTTGTTTTCAAGGTCTTGTGCTTCTTCTTGAAACAACACAGGGTCGAGCACAACTCCATTGCCAATCACATTGGCCTGATTGTGCTGAAAAATGCCCGAAGGAATTGAGCGCAACACATAGTGATGTCCTTGAAATTCAAGTGTGTGTCCGGCATTGGGCCCTCCTTGAAAACGAGCCACAATATCATAACGAGGGGTGAGAACATCGACTACTTTGCCTTTGCCTTCATCGCCCCATTGTAAACCTAATAGAACATCAACTTTTGTCATTTCTTTTGCAATTTTTTTGTTGTTGTATATTGTTTTTCTTTAATTTTCGAGCACATGCATTGCACACTCCATACACACACATTGAGTAGTAGGACGTTTGAAAAGCATTATATTTTTTTGCATTCATGTAGCCCAGCAGTGGCTCATCTTTCACGCTTTTTATCTTGCTGCATTGTGTGCACACAAGAAGAGTGTGTTGAACAGCCGATATTTTCTCATATTGAGCACTGTGAAAGCCATCAATAAAAAGCTTGCGCAAAATTCCAGCCTCAACGAGCAAATCAACATTGTTGTAGACCGTGGCTTTGCTCACATGATAGGACTCGTTTTCAAGCTCAAAACACAATTTTTCGATAGAGAAAACGCTATTGAATGAGAGAATTTTATTGAGTATGGCAAATCGCTCTGGCGTTTTGCGATAACGCCCAGTTTCAAGAAATTGGGTAAACTTCTTAATAATAGCACTATTGCTCAATGCCCCATTCATGTTGATTATTTCATGCTCTACAAAGTTAGTAACATTTGGTCTAATACTCAAATATTAGATAAATGAAAAAATGGGCTTGAATGCACCAAGCCCACTTTTTTCATGCGGTTCAAAATTCTTTAAAACATTTTTTCGGGATAAACACCCGTTGCATGCAGTTGCGCCAATTTTTCAACCACTCCTTGGCGGTCATCACTATAGGTCACACCAAACCATTTTGACTCGGTGGGCAAAACCTTCACCTTTGCTTTGCCTTCTTGAACGAGTTTATTAACAACCGTGGGAATAAAAAATTCTGACTTATCTACATTCAAGTTTTCTTTGAGAAAAGTAGCAAACTCGTGTTGGCTATAATCGAAGTAATCGGGAGTGAATCCCCAAAAGTTCATCGACACAGGAGTTTCGGGGGCAAGTGTGCACTCGTTGCCATTTTCGTCAACAAACGCAATCTCGTGATTGGCATTGTATCCAATTTTGGTGCGTTCAACAACGTCGGTCAAATAGCCATCTCTGTCTTGGCACACACCTCTCGACACTGTGCCACTCTCGCTCAACGTGTTTCCCACCTTAAAGCCCAGCATGGCATATTGATTTTTGCTTCCCTCGTCAAGGCTCGACAATTCACGAGCCATCACCTCAAAACTATTGCGACCATAGTAATCGTCGCTATTGATGATGGCAAAAGGCTCATTGATCACATCTTTACCCATCAAGAGAGCATGATTGGTGCCCCACGGCTTGGTGCGACCGGCAGGGCATTCAAAACCTTCGGGCAAAGCATCTACCGATTGAAAAACAACTTCGGTGGGAATGTGGTTCTCATATTTAGAGAGAATTTTTTCACGAAATTCGGCCTCAAAATCCTTGCGAATCACAAATACCACTTTTCCAAAGCCACTATGAATGGCATCATAGATAGAATAATCCATGATGGTTTCTCCATGTGGTCCAAGACCATCAAGTTGCTTGAGACCACCATAACGACTGCCCATTCCTGCAGCCAAAACAAATAATGTGGGTTTCTTCATCATTGCTGTGTTCTATTAAACTTCATTTATATCTAAATTTCCATAATTTCAAATGTGATTGCCCAAAATTGAAAAGGGGTAGAGAAAACTCCTGCATCTCTTCCCCTTTTTGTTATCTTAGCCAATGCAAAAAAGCTTAAAGCAGGGCGTCAATTTTGCCTTTGAGCACCTCTTTGGTGGTTGAACCCACATTGCGGTCAACCAACTCTCCATTTTTGAAGAACAAGATAGTGGGAATGCTACGAATGCCATAGTCAATGGCCATGTCATCACCCTCATCTACATTGTATTTGCCAATCAAAACTCGACCGTCATATTCTTCGGCCAATTCTTCTACTATGGGAGCAATGTGCTTGCAAGGGCCACACCATTCTGCCCAAAAGTCAATTACTACAGGCTTGCCTGTTTCTATTTCTTTTTTTGCGTTGTCGTCAGTGAAAACAAATGCCATGTTATTCTAATTTTTAATTTAATATTAATCAATTATAGTAATGCCACACAAAGGTAAAATAAAAATAATCAATTATAAAACTTTAGGCGGTTGATTTTTAATCAAAATTGGTGACATATTGCAGTTTCATGCTGTCGAGCTTGTCAATGAGAGCTTTGTCAACAACAATCTTGCGCTGCGATCGCAAATCAACCTTGCCATTATTTTGCTGGTCAATGAGCCTAAAATACAGCTCACTGCTGTATGTGGATTCTTGTGTTAAATGTGGCTTGAGCTCGTTGAGTTCGTTCAAGCGTTCTTCTTCGACGTCAATTTTAATATTGCGTATCATGTGCCCCTTCACATCGGTGAGCAACTCAATGCGCTTCACATCAAAGTTCACCCTGTCGCCAAAACGTGCCTTGGCATACATGCCGTGCACCAATATAGGTGTGTTGGGAATGCCATATTTGCGATATTCAACAAAGTTGTTGCCAAAAAGCATGAGTTCAAACGAGCCTGAATAATCCTCAATTTTGAGCCTGCCATATAAATTTCCATTTTTAGATGGTCGCTCCTGATATTCAGTAACAATGCCTCCAAAAGTTAATTCCTGATTCAGGAGATGCTCTTTTTCTTTCACCTCCACAAGCTGGGTGTTGCAACCAAACTTAAGCTCCATGAAATAGGCGTCGAGGGGGTGGGCCGAGAGATAAATGCCCACAAGGTCACGCTCTTTGTTGAGTTTCTCTATTTGACTCCAAGGCTCGGCCTTGGGAATGGGAGGTGTCACCACCTCAATGGCACTTGAATCATCGCCAAAAAGCGAGTTTTGATTCATGGATTTGTCTATTTGATAGCGTTGGCCATATTTCACGAGTGTGTCGAGGAAGGTTTCATCGTTGTCGTTACATTCAAAGAAACTTTCCCGGGCAATGCCAAAGGAGTCAAAACCTCCACTCAAGGCCAAGCTTTCAAAGGCTTTGCGATTCACACAACTATAATTGGTGCGCTGTGCAAAGTCAAAAATATCACGATATAATCCTCCAGCCTGACGCTCATCGATAATTGACTGGGCCGCAGCATCACCAATGCCCTTAATGGCGGCAAGACCAAAACGAATTTCTCCTTTTTTGTTCAATCCAAACTCCAAGAAGCTCTCATTCACATCGGGTCCCAAGGTGTTGATGTCGCAATTTTTGCACTCGTCCATGAGCTTGGTCACCTCCTTAATATCCGAACGTCGACGGGTGAGCAGAGCTGCCATATATTCGCCAGGATAATGAGCTTTGATATAGGCCGTTTGGAAAGCTACCCACGAGTAGCAAGCCGCATGTGATTTATTAAAAGCATAGGACGCAAATTTCTTCCACTCTTCCCAAATTTTGTGGAGAGTTTCATGGTCATGACCTCGGCTCTCCCCTCCCTCATAAAATAGCTTTTCGAGCTTATTCATTTGGTCGATTTTCTTCTTACCCATCGCCTTGCGCAGTGTGTCGCTCTGCCCGCGCGTGAAACCGGCAAGCAAGCGACTCAATAGCATGACTTGCTCTTGATACACAGTGATGCCATAGGTGTCTTTGAGATACTTCTCCATTTCGGGAATGGAATAGGTAATGGGCTCTTTTCCAAGTTTGCGCGCAATGAAACTGGGAATATTGTCCATAGGTCCCGGACGATATAGCGCATTCATGGCAATTAGGTCGCCAAACACCTCGGGGTGCAGTTCGCGCAAATACTTTTGCATGCCCGGCGATTCAAACTGGAATGTGCCCACAGTTCTACCCTCTTGATAGAGCTTATAGGTCAAGGGGTCATCAATGGGTATGTTGTCGAGGTCAATGTCTATGCCACGCGTTTGTTTCACATTCTTCACGGCTTCTTTGAGCTCTGAGAGAGTTTTAAGCCCCAAGAAGTCCATTTTAATAAGACCTGTCGACTCGATCACATGACCATCATACTGTGTCACAGGCACCTTCTCGCCCTTGAAATCGGGGTCTTCGGCTGTAGATACTGGCACATGCTCATCGATGGGATCACGGCAAATGATGAAGCCACACGCATGAATGCCTGTGCCACGCACTGTGCCTTCAAGTTTTTTGGCATACTTGATAGTATTGCTTGCTCTGAGGTCGCTCGAAGTCTCGGCCTGCTGCAACTCGGGAGTAGATTTAATGGCATTGATGAGATTCATTTTCAATCCATTGGGCAAACGGTCGGGTATGGCCTTGCACAAGGCATTTGAAACGTCGAGGGGGAGTTTCTCCACTCGTGCCACATCTTTAATCGAGTTTTTAGTGGCCATGGTAGCATAGGTGATGATGTGGGCACAATTCTCATGGCCATATTTATCCATCACCCACTTGAGCACTTTGCCACGGCCATCATCGTCAAAGTCGGTATCAATATCGGGCAAAGAAATGCGGTCGGGGTTCAAGAAACGCTCAAACAGCAAATCATATTTCAATGGGTCTATTTTTGTAATCCCCAGACAATAGGCTACTACCGAGCCTGCAGCCGAGCCACGCCCAGGTCCCACCATCACACTCAACTCGTTGCGGGCCGAGTTGATAAAGTCTTGCACAATCAAGAAGTAGCCGGGGAAACCCATTGTTTTCATCACATGCAACTCAAAGTTGATGCGCTCTTTCACTTCGTCGGTCAAAGGCTCGCCATAGAGTTTCATGGCTCCATCATAGGCAAGTTTGGCAAGATAGTCGGACTCAAACTTAATGCGGTATATCTTATCATAACCACCCAAGTGATCGATGCGTTTTTGAGCATCGGCGGGTGGCATGAGATTTTCGCCATTTTCGTCGGAACAAAACTCCTTATACAGGTCTTCTTCCGAAAATTTTTGACGCCACTGCTCCTCGGTACCAAAAGATTCGGGAATTGGGAAGAATGGCATGATGGGGCCATTGTCGATATTATAAATCGAAATTTTATCGAGAATCTCCTGTGTGTTGGCCAATGCTTCGGGAATATCGGCAAACACTTCATTCATCTCTTCTTGAGTCTTAAACCACTCTTGCTTGGAATAGAGCATGCGCTTGGGGTCGTCAAGGTCTTTCCCCGTAGCTAAACACAGCAAATGGTCATGGGCCTCGGCATCGTCTTCATTGATAAAATGGCTATCGTTGGTGCAAATGATTTTAATGCCCAATTCTTGAGCCAACTGCAAGAGCACAGCATTCACCTCTTGTTGCTTAATAAACACCTCATGATTGGCACGTGGCACAGTGGCTTTGTGTCGTTGCAACTCCAAGTAATAGTCATCGCCAAACACTTGCCTATACCATTGGGCCGTTTCACGGGCTTTCTCAACATCTCCATTCATGATAAAGCGCGGAATTTCTCCACCCAAGCATGCCGAGCAACAGATGATGCCTTCATGATATTTCTCCAATTCAGAGTGGTCGGTGCGAGGGTGTGAATAGAATCCATCAACCCATGCTCTCGACACTATCTTAATTAAGTTGTGATAGCCCGTTTCATTCTTGGCCAGCAAAATGAGGTGACGGCCTGTGTCGTGCCGGTCAACATGCTCGGTGAGGCTTGTTGCAGCCACATACACTTCGCAACCAAAAATGGGAGTGAAAATGCGGTTTTTAGCTTCTTCCAATTTCGTTTTTAAACCGGCAACAACTTGCTCGTCTATTGCTTCTTGACTCTCAGCTTCTTTTATCTCGGCTTTAAGTTGCTTGATTTCTTTATTTGTGTCACCATTAACTTTGTTGGCATAATCATGAAACTCTTTAATGCCAAACATGTTGCCATGGTCGGTGAGTGCCATGCCACGCATACCATTGGCTATAGCCTTGTCGACCAAACCTTTTATCGATGCTTGGCCATCAAGAATTGAATAATAGGAGTGAACATGAAGGTGAACAAATGGAATCATTTTTCTTCTTAAAAATTGAGGTTGCTAAATAATGATTTTAGAAGTGTAAAGTTAAACCTTTACTTCCATCTTTTCAAGAATTACCCCCACAAGTTATTAACATGAGCTCCACAAGCCAATAATTATCCTCTCCAGCCCTACTCTACTCTGCTTATTTACTTCAAGTTTAAAATTCCAAAAAATTGAGGTTGATGAAAATCGGGAGTTGGTGTCGCAATAGGAGCCCACGACAGATAATGAGGGTGCAAAGATTTGCCGGCACATTTATAAAAATTTCCCAGCACATGGGCAGGCCAATGAGTATTGTCTATTCCAATCAAATGCAAGGGTATTGCGATTGTCAAGGTCCAAACGTGTATTCCCTCTTGAGGGGGAAATGGAATAGAGCCACACGAGGCACTACACTTTATCGAGGCCAATTGCTCGGGGTTGAGACGGGTTGCCATGGAGCGGGTCACTCGATGACTGGCATTGATTGTTCCAATACAATTAAACTCAAAATTCCAATATTCGTCGCTATCGGGGTGCTTGTAAAAAAATTCCACGCAACTATCACTTGCCACGGGGTCTAAATGATTGCCATAGGTGGCCAATAAGTCAAATCCGTGATTCATGAAATGAATGTAAAGATAGTTTTGACTATGCGCTATTGCAAAACTGCATAGTGGCTCATAGGGAGCCACATCGGGCCAATTGACACAATCAACATGATGCTTTGAGCAGTGCTCTTCCATACATGCCCCAATGTCGCTCAAAGGCATTGCATCAAGGCTGTTGAGTGCTATAATATCAAGTTGTTTCTTGCCCATCACCTCCACCACTTCTTAAACGACAAGATAGTCTTTAACGCCCACAAAGAGTCCATAGGTCGATAAAATCAAAATGATGATGCCAATGATGAGATTAATAATCCACATGCTCCTAATGTTGAAATGAGAGCGCACTGCATTCACAAGATAGGTAATCAAGGTCCACCACGACAAAGCGCCCAACACAATGCAAAGGTAACCCAGCAAGATGATTGGCCATGTGAGGTCGCTTGAAGGAAATCCAAATCGTGCAAATAGCGGTATCACCAAAAAAATGATGAGAGGATTGGAAAGGGTGAAGAAAAAACCCGTCACCATCTCTTGATAATGGGTTTCTTTTTTCTTCTCTGTTGGTTCCTGAATGTTGGTGGCAGGATTTCTTTTGATGAGATAGATGCCAAAAATGAGCAAGATAATGCTACCCACTATTTGCAACACGTTTTGGTTGGTCTCAATGAAATTGGTGACAAACGACATGCCAAGACCCGTGAGCAAACAATAAAACAAGTCGGAAATTGAAGCCCCAACACCTGTCCACCAGCCTGCCTCACGCCCCTTGTTGAGGGTGCGTTGCACACACAAAATGCCAATGGGGCCCATGGGTGCCGACAAAATGACACCTATGGCAAAGCAACCTATTAATGTGGACAATATTAACTCCATGAGAATTTAAAGCGCAAAAAAGCGGTTTGCAAAGTTAGTAAAAATATTCAAATAATCATTATCTGGCACAATCACTACATGGCAAAAACTTCAATACTTTTCAATAAACTCAAAAATAATTGTAATTTTGCATGAAACAAAAAGCTAATCATGAGAAAATTGCGATTATTGTGTGCACTTTGCATCGCCATGCTTGTGTCAAACATGCACGGCAAAACTATCTACAACACCATTTACAATTCTTTTAAAGGCTTGTCGTGCTCCTCCGTGTTTCAAGTGCAAGGTCACGACCTCGTTGTTGATAATACCGGCAATAACGGCATTTTTCTTTTGGATTCCTATTCAATTAAAGAAAAGGCCTTTAAATACTATCTGCGACTGGCCAATCAACACAGCATCGAGGGAAAACACTACACTATAACCTCCAATCGTGGAGAAAAAATAAAACTCAGTTCAACCTCCACCGGCATCATATTTAATTATATCGATCAATTAAATTATAGCCGCATTGAGTTCACTTGCCTCAATACTGCTCCCCACAACGACATCGTTGATGAGCGCATCATGACTGCCACAGTCATTGATGTGAAGAATGGGGAGGAATTCACAATCAAAAAAGCCACTGTTGAGAAACCCATTAATACAGGCAATGGCTATAACGTGATGGGAGTTAAAGTCAAAGATGGAAAAATCGCAGTGCTTGCAGGACAAAGTCAGCTAAAAGAGGTGATGACGATTGAGGCAACCGTGAAAAATGGAAGCCAAGTGGGTTGCTATATCAGCCCCGGGGCCAAGGTTAATGTGGAAAGAAGTGTTCTTGAAATAGTCGAAAAACAAGACACTGCCATAGCTACACAATGGAACAAAGAAACTCTTGATCGCCATTTTGCCAGCAGCAAAGACCCGTTTGAGGGCTATTGGACATATCTAGACCGAGAAATGGAAGACAAATGGTTGCGCTTGGGCGGACGATACACCATTGCTGTCGTGAAAAATAAAGATGGATATGACCTCATCTATATCGACGGGGCACAAGTCAAGAAAAGCAACTGGAAACAAGGGCTATTGAAAGGGAGGCTGGAAAAAACGATTTTTACCGATCACTATAATGCCAAGTGGATTGATGCTACTTTCAGAGCATTCACGCAAGATGTGTATGCAACATTTGAAAGCGGAGTTATTCTCAACATCAAGTTTCCTATCTACAACTCGCAAGTGCGCTTTTCCAAAATTCTAAACCCATAGAACACAAAAGTGGGTCACCTGAACAGGCGACCCACCATCAATAAAAATTATTTTTCGACCAATTTTAATAGTTCTTGGCAAAGAGCACTCGATGAGCACTGGGCTTACCGGTGAAAATGCACTTGCCCTCTTCGGGTTGAATGTCAAGTGGAATGCAGCGAATGGTGGCCTTAGTTTCTTCTTTGATTTTAAGCTCGGTTTCGGTAGTGCCGTCCCAGTGGGCCAACACGAAGTTTCCTTTTTCGATTTCTTGCTTAAAGTCGTCCCAAGTGTCAACACTCTTGGTGCGCGATTGACGCATGTTGAGGGCCTTGGTGAAGATGTTGTTTTGGATTTCATCGAGCAACTGTTGCACATAGGCCTCGATACCTTCAAGTGCCACATTTTCTTTTTCAAGCGTGTCGCGACGCATCACCTCGATAGTGCCATTTTCAATATCACGAGCACCAAGCACCAGTCTCACGGGCACGCCCTTGAGCTCATAGTCGGCAAACTTAAAGCCCGGACGCTTGTTGTCGGCATTATCATATTTAACCGAAATGCCCATTTTCTTGAGTTTTTCAACAATGGGGGCAACCTTGGCATCAACAAAATCTAATTGCTCTTGGCTGCGATACACAGGAATAATCACCACCTGAATGGGTGCCAACTTGGGAGGAAGCACCAACCCATTGTCGTCGCCATGGGTCATGATGAGTGCACCCATCAAGCGGGTTGAAACTCCCCACGATGTTGCCCACACATGATCGAGTTGATTTTCCTTGTTGATAAACTTCACATCAAAAGCCTTGGCAAAATTTTGTCCCAAGAAATGCGAAGTTCCACTCTGCAACGCCTTGCCATCTTGCATCATTGCCTCGATGGTATAGGTTTCGAGGGCACCAGCAAAACGCTCATTGGCCGATTTTATACCCTTAACCACTGGCACTGCCATGTATTTCTCGGCAAAATCGCCATACACATTTAGCATTTCAACGGCTTTGGCCTGAGCTTCCTCGCGAGTGGCATGGGCCGTGTGACCCTCTTGCCACAAGAATTCGGCAGTGCGCAAAAACAAGCGAGTGCGCATTTCCCATCTAAACACATTGGCCCACTGGTTGATGAGCAATGGCAGGTCGCGATAGGAGTTAATCCAATTCTTAAACGTGTTCCATATAATAGTCTCACTGGTAGGCCTAATGATGAGCTCTTCTTCAAGTCTTGCTTCAGGGTCAACAACCACACCTTTACCCTCGGTATCATTCTTCAGGCGATAGTGAGTAACCACGGCACACTCCTTGGCAAAGCCCTCAACATGATCGGCTTCTTTGCTCAAAAACGACTTGGGAATGAGCAACGGGAAATAGGCGTTTTGCACGTCACACTCCTTAAACATATCATCGAGTTGACGCTGCATTTTTTCCCAAATTGCATAGCCATAAGGCTTAATCACCATGCAGCCTCTCACTGCCGATTGCTCGGCAAGGTCGGCCTTTACCACAAGCTCGTTATACCATTGCGAGTAGTTTTCTGCTCTCTTGGTAAGATTTTTTAGTTCTTTAGCCATTTCTATATAGTTTGAAAATTTTATTTTTTAATTTGATTGATGTTAATATTGCCACGCTTAGCCTGCTCTATCATCACTTCTCCTGGCACGAGATAAACCTCAAGCCTGCGATTGATGCGACGATTGATCATCGACTTGTTGTCGTGCAGGGGTTCATGACCACCCAAGGCATAGGGCACCACAAAATCGACACTGCCATTGGCTTCAATCCAATCATACACTGCATTGACGCGTGAGCGAGTGAGTCGCACCAGATATTGTGGCGAGCCTGTGTCGTCGCTATGCATCACAAGCAACATTTTATAAAGCCCTGGATTTTTGAGAAACTTGAAAAGCCCCTTTACGTGCTCTTTACCCTCACCACTCAAAATCGTATCATTGGCTCCAAAGAGCTTGTCGGCAGTAATGGTGACAATAATCACCTCATTATTGCGCATGAGTTCAACCTCATAGTTGTGTTTAATGAGTTCTACTGCTTGATTATACTGATAGTCTTGGATTTTATCGGCATATTTGCTTTTCACCACAGGGGTTTCAAGGTTGTCGTCGAGCGACAATTCATAGATGTCGACCACTCGCCGAGCCTCTGCATTCACAGTCGCAACAAGCACAGCAACAAGCATCAATGCCACCAGCATTGTCCATTGCTTCACTTTGGGCAAAAAAAGACCTTGTTTAATCTTCATCATCTTCGAGTGTATCTTCATATTTCAATTCGGCAGCAACAATAGCAGGCACATCGTCAAGTTCAATCACATTGTCAACATCTTTGCGAAGCTGATTTTTCACATAGTGGTTGAGGTTGTGCTCGCTAAATTCAAAGTCATCATCTTCGGAGTATTGCTCAAAGTAATCAAAAATGGCATCGATCACAAGCAATAGGTCATCATCGCTATAACTATTGTTAATAGTGCCATCGAGTTGGGTGCGAATGAATTTGATGGCTGCACTCTCGTCATATTCTTTCATGCGTTATTATTATAAATTGAGCAATTCGGGAGGAATTGCCATGTCAATATATTTTTCGTTTAAATTGATGTCGTCGATTAAGTCATCAACAGCAGGCAATAGCAATTGACGGCCATTGTGATCTACAACAAACAGCACATTGGCCGTTGAGTCATCAACATCAATGATTTCGCCAAGCTCTTTGTTGCGATCCTTAACCTTAAACCCAATAAAATAGTCAAGCGGAAAATGGTCGGAATCTTCTTGCTTGAGTTGCTCATGAAATTCACTCTTGGAAACATAAATGGGCTTATTGACCAGCAAAGTTGCGTCTTTCTCATTGTCAATACCATCAATTTTGAGCAAAGTTGTTTCGCTTGACTTGTAGCGCATTGATTCAATAAAGAAGGGCACAAAAATTCCATCAACCTCACACACCAAGCATGTGAAGTGCTTTAAAATATCAAGTTCGCAATCAATCGATGCCGATATTTCGCCATCAATGCCATGCGTTTTCTTGAAAATGCCTATTTCTATAAGGTTTTGACGCGCAATCATGTTTTTGTGCTAATGCTCTATTTTTTCTTTTTCTTTTTAGGAGTTGCCTTGTTGGCTGTAGCCGTGGGAGCTTCCTTAAACTCGTGCAACAGGTGAGTCTCGGGATTTAAATTAATTTTGCCTCGGGAATAAAAAGATAAATCTTTAAAAATCTTGGCATCGTCAACATCTTCTTTGTTGATTTGAAAAATGAGCTTTTTCATGTGATTGGCTATGAGCATCACCAAAGCCTCTTTTTCTTCGCCTTCGGGATACTCACAAGCACGAGCTATCATTTTCTCTATCAGCTTGCCATAGTGACGCATCTTGATAGGCTCAAGCTTGTAGTCCATGGCTTCGGGTTTCGACTCCAAGTTTTCTTCCTTAATCACATCATAGGGATAATCAATTTCGAGCGAGAAATTGCTCATAATGGCCAAGTGATCCCACAGCTTGTGCTTGTAGTCGGGTTCGTCGCGCAATTGTGGAAAAAGATTGCCCATTGCCTTCACAATTGAATAGGCACAACAGGTGCGCTCTTCCTTGTCTTCAATGGTGCAACAATAGTCTACCATTTGCTGAATATTGCGCCCATACTCTGGCAAAATTAGTTTTTTGAGTTGTGAGTTATAATTGTACATAAACGTTTGACTTCAAAATAAATAAAAAACAAATCTTAATGAAACCGTTATAAAACCTTTTTCTTGGACTGTGTTGCCTGAAACTCTTTTAAATAAAGAGGAGTAGAATAGGCCACATCAATAAAATGTTGCTCGCGAAAGGCCTTCTCGGCAAGAGCCATCATTTCAAGAGCCACAGGCTTTACACCCGATATGAAGCGGGCATTGGGGTGAGCAATCACTTCTTTCACCTTGTCGGCACCATTGCCCACAAAAATCAACTTATGATTATCGAGGAGTGCAGCAAAAGAATTCTCGTCAATCACCATTGCTTGAGGCAACATCACCTCTTGCAAAGCATTGTTGTAGACTGCCGTGTACACCTCCATGCGACGAGCGTCAATCATGGGCACATAAAGAGCACTATCATCGTCGATGAAGTGGTTGAACATGGCACTCACAGTGAGCAATTGCAACGTGTTGATGCCAATGAGTGGCACTTCAAGCCCAAAGGCAAGCCCCTTGGCTTCGGACAAACCAATGCGCAAGCCCGTGTAGGAACCCGGGCCAATGCTCACAGCAATAGCATCGATGGGCATCTCTCTGTTTTTGGCAAAGGTGAGCATGTTTTGCAAATACTGGCTGAGCATTGTAGCATGGGTGTGCCCTTCATAGTTTTCATGATGCTCCAGCACCTGCCCTTCGCTGGTGAGAGCAACACTGCACACATCGGTTGAGGTTTCGATATTGATGAGATTTGCCATATAAATCAAAATTTCAGTGCAAAAATAGCAAAATTCTTCCTCTTATTCCCATTGTTTGAGATATTAGTTGTATTTTTGCGTATAAAAATTATTAATACCAATGATTTTATCGATGACAGGATTTGGCAAGGCAGTCAAGATTTTTCATGACAAAAAAATCACTGCCGAGGTCAAATCGTTAAATAGCAAACAGTTGGATTTGTCAATTAGACTTCCACAAGTGTATCGCGACATTGAGTTGGACTTGCGCAACTTGATAGCCCACAACATGCACCGCGGCAAAGTTGAACTTTTTATCTATGTTGAGCCCATCGATGGTGCTTCGACTGTCAACCTCAACCTCGAGGCTTTGAAGCACTATAAAGCACAACTTGAAGATATGGCAAAAGCTCTCGACATTGCAGAGCCCACCGATTGGTATGCCACATTGCTCAAGTTGCCCGATGCATTAAGAAACGAGCAAAATGCCACCGAAGTCGACGATGAAGAAAAACAAGTGGTGCAACAAGTGGCACAACAAGCTGCCGACTCGCTCATTGCTTTTCGCAAGCAAGAGGGCAATCGCCTTGAGACGTTCTTTGTCGAAAAAATTGATGCCATTCAATCGCTACTCAACAATGTAGCCCCCTATGAGCAATCGCGCACCGAGAAGATAAAAGCTCGCATCATTGAATCGCTCGAAAAACTGGAGGGTGTGGAATATGACAACAACCGCCTTGAGCAAGAACTGATTTTCTATATCGAGAAACTTGATATTACCGAAGAAAAAATCAGGTTGCAAAATCATCTCAACTATTTCATCGAAACATTAAAAACCGATGAAGGACAAGGCAAAAAACTGGGCTTTATCAGCCAAGAAATGGGCCGAGAGATCAACACCATGGGGTCGAAAGCCAACCAAGCCGAGTTGCAAAAATTGGTGGTGGCAATGAAAGACCAATTGGAACAAATCAAGGAACAGGTGCTCAACGTACTCTAAACTCTAAATATGAAATCAGGAAAATTAATCATTATATCAGCGCCATCGGGTTCAGGCAAATCATCAATTATTGGCGAAATCATCAAAGATGAGGCATTGAAACTCGAATTTTCAATTTCGGCGACCACTCGATGCCCTCGCAAAGGAGAAGAAGATGGCAAGCACTATTATTTTTTATCGGTAGAGGAGTTTAAAAACCGAATTAAAGACAACAAATTTGCCGAATATGAAGAAGTTTATGCCGGCCGATTCTATGGCACACTCAAGAGCGAAATTGAGCGCATCAACAAAAATGGCAAAAATGTGATTCTTGATCTTGATGTGCAAGGTGGCATCAATGTGAAGAAGATGTATGGCGAGCACGCCACTTCAATCTACATCAAGGCGCCAAGCATCGAAGAATTGCGTCATCGCCTTTATAGCCGTGGCACCGACACCATCGAGGAGATTGAAAAGCGAGTGAGCAAGGCCGAATATGAACTCACGTTTGCCAACAAGTTTGACCACATTGTTGTCAATGATGAATTGTCACATGCCATTGAAGAAGTGCACACTATCATCGAGCAGTTTATTTCCTAAATTAATTGAAACAAGGCTATGAAGGTAGGTATTTTTGGCGGAACTTTTAACCCCATTCATGTGGGGCATGCCATCATTGCGAGCCACATTGTGCAACATTGTGACATCGACAAATTGTGGCTCATGGTGTCGCCTCTCAACCCCTTTAAAGTTGACCAAGGTGAGCAAATCGATACCCACCGATTGCGCATGGCCGAGATGGTGAGCCGCCGGCTCGACAACGTGGAGACCTCGGCCTTTGAGTTTTCGCTACCACGCCCGTCCTACACGCTCGACACTCTCAAGGCTCTGCAAGCCAAGTTCCCCGACGACGAGTTCATTCTCATCATTGGAGCCGACAATTGGGACGCTTTTGATCGCTGGCGCGATCACGAGGAAATTTTGCAACGTTTCCGCATTTTGGTCTACCCCAGGCAGGGCTACGACATTTCGATACCACCACATTTGCAACATCAAGTAGAAATTGTTGACGCCCCCATGATCGAAGTGTCATCGACCAGCATCAGGCAAGAAATCAAGCAACAAGGCAACGTGAGTTTCTACTTGCCCGATGAGGTGTATCATTATATATTAAGAAATCAATTATATTTGGAATAAAAAAATGAATTCGGTCAAAAAATTATCGCCCAATAGCTTGAGTTTCATTGCACTTGCCAATGAATATTGCAACGCAATTGAAGGTGTTGTCGGCAATGAACGCGACGAGTTTGTGGCCTCTATGCTCAAATTGTTGCCACGCATCTATATTGTGGCTGGCGACTTAGAGCAAGACTTGGCCTATAGCGACTATGACATCATGCCAGCACTTGAAGAAGAAACCTACAATCAAGTGCGCGATCTTGTGAGTCAAATCATGGCCGAAGAAGACGTTTATCTTGAGGTTTTTGTCGAAGACATGAAATATAGCGACATGCCCATTGCAAGCTCAATTAGCGAAAACCTTGCCGACTTGTATCAAGAGTTTTTCAACTTCATTGCAACGGTCAAAGATGCAACCTTTGAAGCTCAACAAGAGGTGATTGGCCTGTGCAAAGCCAACTTTCGCAACTATTGGGGGCAAACGTTGTGCAATGTGTTGCGAGCCCTCAACACCGTTTTTTATAATCCAAGTGCACAAAACGAAAATTTGTATTAACTCACTCTCTCAATCAAAAAAAATAAAATTGACTATGAACACTCACATTCAATCGTTACTTCAATTTCTCGATGACAGTCCCTGTGATTTTCTGGCAGTTGACACAATGAAAGCCATTTTAGAAAAAGAAGGCTATAGCGAGAAAAAGTTGGACAACAATATCACGGTAAAGGGTGGAGAAAAATTCTATTTCACCAAGAATGACTCAGCTATTTTTGCCATCAAAGTGGGCCAAAAACCCATTCAAGAAACTGGTTTTAAAATCATCACAGCCCACAGCGACTCACCAGGCTTCAGAATCAAGCCCAATGCCGAGATTGCTACCGAAGGTGGCATCGTGAAGCTCAATACCGAGGTTTATGGAGGCCCCATTCTCTACACATGGTTTGACCGTCCTCTCTCAATAGCCGGCCGCGTGATTGTGAAGGGTGAAAATGCTTTGCACCCCAAGAGCCTCATGTTGCACATTAAGCGACCACTGCTCTCTATCTCACATCTTGCCATACACTTCAACCGAGCAGTGAACGAGGGCAACAAGCTCTCAAAGCAAAAAGACATGATGCCCATTATTGCCAAACTCAACGATGAGATGGAAAGTGGCAACATGCTCCTCAATATTGTGGCACAAGAACTCAATATCAAGCCCCAAGAAATCCTTGACTTCGACTTGTTGCTCTATGGCACCGAGAAGGCATGCACCTTTGGATTGAACAATGAGTTTATATCGGCTGGTCGGCTCGACGACTTGAGCATGGCCCATGCAGCTATCACGGCAATCACCGAAACCGGCGACACTCAAGAGACCTGCATCGCTGCCATCTTCGACAACGAAGAAACTGGCAGTGGCACCAAGCAGGGCGCTGGCTCGCCCGTGCTGGCCAATGTGATGCAACGCATGGTTGAAAGCCAAGGTGGAGGCTACGATGCATTTTGCCAAGCAATCAACAAGTCGTTCATGATTTCGGCCGACAATGCCCATGCCTATCACCCCAACTACAATGAGAAATATGACCCCACCAATCACCCTGTGCTGGGTGGTGGTCCTTGCATCAAAATCAACTCCAATTGCAAATACATGACCGATGCCCACTCGGCCGCCATCTTCAAGAGCTTGTGCCAAGAAGCAGGCTCGCCCGTTCAATATTTTGTGAACCACAGCGATGTGGCAGGTGGCTCAACACTGGGCAACATTTTCACAGGGCAAGTCGACATTGAGGGCGTAGACGTGGGCAACCCCATGTTGGCCATGCACTCGATTCGCGAAACCGCATCGGTCGACGACCACATCAACATGATTAAGGTGTTTAAGCACTTCATGAGCTAAACACTTTAATGACAATACTTTTTTTAAAAAAATCACAAAATTCACAAAATTCATAAAGATATGACTGACGAAAAATTATTACAAGAAGTAACCGCCAAAGCCCAAGGGTGGCTCACCGACGGTTATGACTCAGCGACCCAAAACGAGGTCAGGAGAATGTTGGAAAGTGAAGACAAAAATGACCTAATCGAGTCGTTCTACAAGAACCTTGAATTTGGCACAGGCGGCTTGCGTGGCATCATGGGCGCAGGCTCCAACCGCATGAATATCTACACCGTGGGAGCAGCCACACAAGGTCTTGCCAACTACTTGAACGATGCTTTCAAAAACTTGGAGCAAATCAAGGTTGTTGTGGGTCATGACGTGCGCAACAATAGTCGCATGTTTGCCGAGACTGTTGCCAACATTTTCTCGGCCAACGGCATCAAGGTGTATCTCTTTGAAGACTGCCGCCCCACTCCCGAGTTATCGTTTGCCATTCGCCACTTGGGTTGCCAAAGTGGTGTGAACATCACAGCCTCTCACAACCCCAAAATCTACAATGGCTATAAAGCCTATTGGGACGATGGTGCACAAGTGATTTCGCCACACGATGTTAATATCATCAAATATGTCAACGCCATTCAAGATGTGAAGGAAATTCGCTTCAAGGGCAATCCTGAACTCATCGAAATCATTGGCAAGCAAATTGATGAAGACTACATTGAAGCTGTGCACACTCTCTCACTCAGTCCCGATGTGATTAAGCGTCAACACGACCTCAAGATTGTGTACACTCCCATTCACGGCACTGGCAAATACATGGTGCCACGCTCACTTGAACGCTGGGGCTTTACCAACGTGATTCATGTGCCCGAGCAAGATGTGCAAAGTGGAGAATTCCCCACCGTGGTGTCGCCCAACCCCGAGAATGCCTCGGCCATGGCCATGGCTATTGCCAAAGCCGAAGAGGTGCAAGCCGACATTGTGATGGCAAGCGACCCCGATGCCGACCGCATTGGCCTTGTCATCAAAAACACCAAGGGAGAATATGCCTTGGTCAATGGCAATCAAATCGTGATGATATTCCTTTATTACCTCATGGAGCGCAACAAGGAACTGGGCTTGCTCACCGGCGATGAATATATCGTGAAAACCATTGTGACTACCGACACCATTGCCGATATTGCCAAAAAGCAAAACATCACCATGTTTGACTGCTACACGGGCTTCAAGTGGATTGCTACCGTGATTCGTGAAAACGAGGGCAAAGGCCGCTACTTGGGTGGTGGCGAAGAGAGCTATGGTTTCTTGCCCGAACTCTTTGCGCGCGACAAAGACTCGGTGTCGGCTATTTCACTCATGGCCGAAATTGCCGCATGGGCCAAAGATAAAGGCATGACCATGAACGACATGCTCATCGACATCTACATGACCTATGGCTACAGCAAGGAACTTGGCATCTCGGTGGTGCGCGAGGGCAAGAGCGGAGCCGAGGAAATTGCCGGCATGATGAAAAACTTCCGCGAAAATCCACAAAAGGAGATTGCCGACTCACCTGTAGTGAAAATTCGCGACTATCAAAAGCTCGAAGAAATTGATGTGGTTACCGGCCAAAAAACTCCACTTGTGATGCCTGCTACAAGCAACGTGCTACAATACTACACGGCCGATGGCACCAAGGTGTCGATTCGCCCTTCGGGCACCGAGCCTAAAATCAAATTCTATATCGAGGTGCACGACACGCTTGATTGTGCATGTCACTATGATGCTAAAAACGACTGGGCCGATGCCAAACTGGAGCGCATCGCCAAAGACTTGGGCATCAATTAATCAAGAACCTAAAAAACAACACTATCGATTTATAAACCAATCACTAAATAAAGATTATGTCACAATCTAATTTAAAAACAACCCTTAGAGACTCGGCTGCCATGCGCTGGACTGCCCTATTGCTGCTGGCACTGGCCATGTTCTGTGCCTATATTTTCATGGACATTCTCTCGCCTATCAAAGACTTGATGCTCTCGGAGAGAGGTTGGGATTCAACTGCATTTGGCACCATGCAAGGTTCCGAAACGTTCCTAAACGTGTTTGTGTTCTTCTTGATTATTGCCGGTATCATTCTCGACAAGATGGGCGTGCGCTTCACAGCCCTGCTATCGGGAGCTGTAATGCTTGTGGGTGCTGTCATCAAGTGGTATGCCGTGAGCGATGCTTTCATTGGCAGTGGCATTGAAACTTGGTTCACCAACAACCTCAACCACATTCCATGTTTTGAACAACTGGGCGTGTCGCCTTTCTATGAGGGCATGCCTGCATCGGCCAAGGTGGCCGCTTGCGGTTTCATGATTTTTGGTTGCGGTGTTGAAATGGCCGGTATCACCGTCTCGCGAGGCATTGTGAAGTGGTTTAAGGGGCGTGAAATGGCTCTTGCCATGGGCTCGGAAATGGCTCTTGCCCGCCTTGGTGTTGCAACCTGCATGATTTTCTCTCCATTCTTTGCCAAATTGGGTGGTGAAGTGAGTGTGTCGCGCTCGGTAGCCTTTGGTGTGGTGTTGCTGTGCATCGCCCTCATCATGTTTGTGGTTTATTTCTTCATGGACAAGAAGCTCGACTCGCAAACCGGTGAAGCCGAAGAAAAAGACGATCCATTCAAAATTAGCGACCTCGGCCAAATTTTGACCAGTGGTGGCTTTTGGCTGGTGTCATTGCTTTGCGTGCTCTACTACTCGGCCATCTTCCCCTTCCAAAAATATGCAGTGAACATGTTGCAATGCAACCTCACTTTCACAGCTCCTGCTGCCGACTCATTCTGGGCTTCGCCCGAAGTGACCATCGTGCAATATGTGGTGATGATTATTATTGCTGCCGCTGCATTTATGAGCAACTTCATGAAGAACAAAAACATGAAATATGGCATGCTCATTTTCTCGGTTGTGGCCCTCATCACCTATTGCTACATGGGCTACATGCGCCAATCGGCCGAGAGCATTTTTGCCGTGTTCCCCTTGCTGGCTGTGGGCATCACTCCCATTTTGGGCAACTATGTTGACTATAAGGGCAAAGCTGCCTCGATGCTTGTGCTTGGCTCGCTGCTCTTGATTGCCTGCCACCTCACCTTTGCCTTTGTGTTGCCTGCCTTCCACGACAACAATGTGGGTGGCATTATTGTGGCCTACCTCACCATCTTGGTGCTTGGAGCATCGTTCTCGCTCGTGCCTGCAGCCCTGTGGCCCAGCGTGCCCAAGTTGGTTGATGCCAAAATCATTGGCTCGGCCTATGCGCTCATCTTCTGGATTCAAAATATTGGCCTGTGGCTCTTCCCCATGCTCATTGGCAAGGTGCTCGACCAAACCAATGTGGGCGTGACCGACCCCACCAAGCTCGACTACACTTGGGCTCTCGTGATGCTGGCTTGCCTTGGTGTTGCAGCCCTCATCATTGGTCTTATTCTCAAGGTGGTTGACCGCAACAAGAAATTGGGTCTTGAAGAACCCAATATCAAGCCCGAAGCCTAATGCAACCTTGAAGTGAAACAACAAGATTAAATCAAACAATAGAAAAGGACATGCTTGTGCCATTACTCACGAGCATGTTCTTTGTTATATTCCAACCACAATCAATCATGACACAGCTGTTGCGTGAAAAACTAAACGATTCGCCCACTGCACGATGGACTGCCCTTGTGATAGTGGCCATTACCATGATGCTTGGCTACTTTGTGGCCAAAGAGATGTCGCCTCTTGAAGACTTGCTTGAATTGCCCACCTCGCAGGGCGGACTGGGCTGGACAAGTAGCGAGTATGGCTTCTTTGCCGGCTCGCGTAGTTTCTTCAACGTTTTCTTTTTCATGCTCTTCATTGGCGGCCTCATTCTCGACCGCATGGGAGTGCGCTTCACAGGCCTGCTTTCATGCTCGCTCATGGTGGCAGGCGTGGGTGTCAACTACTATGCCATCGAGTTTATGTCGCCTCAACCCACCACCTTTGTCGATATTCCACTCATTGGATCCTATTTAGGCCTCAACAATGCCTATATCAAAAATCAAGTGCTCACGGCAGCTATGGGCTTTGCCATCTTTGGTGTGGGCTATGAAATGTGTGGTATCACTGTGTCAAAGGTCATGGTCAAGTGGTTCACTGGCCACGAGATGGCATTGGCCATGGGCATTCAAGTGGCTATGGCGCGTTTCGGAACCGGTGCGGCCCTGCTGTGCTGTCACTCATTGGCGCAAAACTACCGCCTGTCTACTCCCATTTTCTTTGGATTGATGTCGGTGTGCATTGGGCTCATGATCTACATGGTGTATTGCTTGCTCGATGTGAAATTTGACCGCGAGAGGGCACAAATTCATCAAACCAATGATGAGACAAGTGATAATAAAGAAGACGAGAAATTTCACTTTGCCGACCTCTTCACCACATTGCGCAATCCGGGCTTTTGGCTCATTACCCTGCTGTGCTTGCTCTACTACTCGGCCCTCTACCCTTTCTTGGATTTTGCCACCAAAATCATGATTTATAAGTATGGAGTCGACCCTGCCTTTGCTGGAGCTATACCCTCGGTGCTACCCTTCAGCACCATCGTGTTCACCCCACTCTTTGGCACTCTCTACGACCGCAAGGGGCAAGGAGCCACACTCATGATATTGGGCACAACGCTCATGACTACCGTGATTTTTGTGTTCACACTTCCCATCAACTCAAGTGCAGTTGCCATTGTGCTCATGGTGATTTTAGGCCTCGCTTTTTCACTGCTACCCAGTGCCATGTGGCCATCGGTGCCCAAAATCATACCCATGAAAGGTCTTGGCACCGCCTATTCTATCATCTTCTATATTCAAAACATTGGGTTGATTGTAGTGCCCATGTTGGTGGGGAAAATCAATGAAGAAAACACGGTGAATGGTCAAGTTGATTTCACTCCTGCCATGTGGATTTTCACGGCAATAGGGGCAATGGCCATTGTGGTGGCGGTTTCATTGTTTTTACTCGACAAGAAAAAACACTATGGCTTGCAACAAGCCAACATCAAATAGACAGCAACAAAATCTCTATTACAGAGAGGATTTGAGACTCACGTTCAGCAAAAGTTGTGGCACTTCGAGATTGTTATTTGCTTTTTGCTTCACGAAAAAAGAGCACCTATCAAGTGGTGATTGCGTTGTTTATTCATTTCACAATGCAAATTGTGCAACACATGATAGGACTATGCAAGAAGTAGCTATGGGGAAAGACAACCTTCCCCCTTTGGTGATGTAGAGGAAAAAGATGCCCCCACGTCGAGTTTAAAATCAAACGACAATTTTTGAGAAGACACGCCAGCGAATGCAAACGAGTGTTAAATCCTCTCTTTTTTGTTTATATCACCCCTTAAATTTCGTCTATATGATATAAACAAATAAAACATCAATCATGAAACAGTCAAAACTATTCACCTGTGGCCTATTGCTGTGCACGACTTGCATAGCCCTGAATGCCTCAATCACGGTTAAAGTTAAAGAGAACAAAAACAAAAATACAATAGCACTCGACAAAGTGCAATATCGCATCACCTATGAAGCCAAAGCCGTGCTCAACGACACCACTGCCACAGACTCTCTTGGAAGATACCTCTATAGCAGCGATGAAATGAGACTCGATATTGGCGACAAGGTGAACGTTTTTTACAACTACACCCAGCAAGTGCATGATTCTATTGTCAACGACCTCGCCGCCAAAGGCAACTACGACATGAGAAACGCAGGCAAAGCCGGTGCCATAACATGGCGCATCTATAAAAACTACCCCGAGGGTAAATTCAAATACCTCGACTTTGTGCTCTTCGACAAATACTGCAACACCGAAGCCATTGAAAACCCTCAATGGAACATTGTGCCCGACAGCACCAAAGAAATTATGGGCTATCAGTGTCAAATGGCCGAAACCTTCTACAAAGGCCGCCACTGGACGGCATGGTACACCGATGACATTCCACTCGATTGTGGACCATGGAAATTGGGGGGACTGCCGGGGCTCATCTTGCAAGCACAAGACCAAAGCAAGCAATACATTTTCACCGGTATAGGGCTACAAAATGTGGCTGGCAAAGAAGCCATAGAATACAAGGAGGAATATAACCAATATGAGGAAATCAAGCTCAAGCAATTTGCCGAGATTAAGCGCAAATCAAGCATTGGCGACATCTTAAAAGGTATGGGGAAAAACGTGAAAATAGAAGTGCACTCCAACACCCCCAATGAAGATATTGACACCCAAAAGCTACTTAATAAAACCGACCCCTATAACCCCATCGAAGAGTAATCTCTTCTTTTCTCGCTCACTATGCTACGGTTTTTTCACACCTTAACCATCATTATTGCCCTGTGTTGCTTCTGCACTGCCACC
>CAMYCE010000021.1 GCA_947254205.1 uncultured Prevotellaceae bacterium | reverse complement strand
AGGTCACCGGTTCGAGTCCGGTACGCACCGCAAAAGAGCTCAGAAGTTTTTTAACTCCTGAGCTCTTTTTTTTAATTTCGCCCTTTTCCTGCTCAACGAATTTTCTCAGTTGGTGGAAGTGTAGAGCCACGAAGCACGCATCGTCTCTACCCGTCGAGAATATCGGCCGGGCGTTGGTTTTATTTTTTGAAGTAGTAGAGGAATGAGCAGATGCCTTGCAAGGCAGGCTTGCGCTCTCCTTCAATTTCGATTTTAATGTCGATTTCGGTTTTTGCGATGCCACGCAGGTTGGTGATGGCGTGGAGTTTGGCCACAAGGCGCACTCGGCTTCCTGTCACAACAGCTCCACCAAATCGCATTTTGTCCATGCCATAATTCACGAGCATGTCGATGTTGTTGACTTCGATGATTTGGTTCCACATGTGGGGCAACAGGCTCAGGGTGAGGTAGCCGTGGGCGATGGTGCTTTTATAGGCACTTTCGCGCTGAGCGCGTTCAATATCAACGTGTATCCATTGGTGGTCGAGTGTGGCATCGGCAAATTGATTGATGCGTTCTTGGTTGACTTCTACCCATGGCGAGGTGCCAAGCTCTTTGCCTAAATAGGTTTCAAATTCCTCGTAGGAATTGATGATTAATTTTTCCATGATGTGTGTTATTTGTTTTAGTTTTTGTAAAGATGATGTGGAGCTAACTAATATAACGAGCACAACTGCTGCTTTATTGTGCTAAGCTTCTCGGCTTTTGCATGGTAGTTGATGGGAAATGAAGTTGGTGTTGTAAATGTATAATTAAATATAAATATAATTAAAAAACAGCCTATTTTGGGCTGAATGAGCGTCGCAGGCTTGTGTCTGATTGCACAAATCATATATTATAGCTATCTTTGCACTGCAATTTTTAGGGATTGAGAGGGCCACGTCGCGGTTCTCTCATTTTTATTATTAATTGCTGTTTTTTTTTGAAATCAACGATTTTAATCTATCAACCTCATGATAAATAAACAAGAACTCACCCAAGTGATTACCCATGTGCTCGATGGGGCAGGTGGCGACCTCTTTTTGGTTGATGTGAAGGTGAGTGCCGACAACGTGATTGATGTGGCTATTGATAGCATGGCCGAGGGCGTGACCATCGACGACTGCGTGATGGTGAACGATGCCGTGCTTGCCGCCTTTGATCGCGACCAAGAAGACTATGAACTCACGGTGGGCAGCTATAGCATAAGTGACCCCTTTGTGGTGCGCCAACACTACGACAAGAATGTGGGGGGCGAGGTTGAAGTGCTCACCACGGCAGGCATCAAGAGCCGCGGAGTGCTCAAGGGGGCTGCCGACAATGATTTCACTATCGTGGTTTCAAAAAAGATGAAAATCGAAGGCAAAAAACGCCCCGAGCTGGTAGAGGTGGAAGAAACCTACCGCTATGACGAGATTAAATATACAAAAAACATTATACAGTTTAAATAAAAACTTATGGCTTCAAGGAAACAAGAAGAAACGGTCGATATGGCCGACAGATTTTCGGAATTCAAGGAATTGAAGAATATCGACAAGACCACCATGATTAGTGTGCTCGAAGAATCGTTCCGTAGCGTTTTGGCAAAAATGTTTGGAAGCGACGAAAACTTCGACGTGATCATGAATCCCGACAAGGGCGACTGTGAGATTTATCAAAATCTTGAGGTAGTGCCCGATGGCGAAGTGGAAGACCCAACCAAGGAGATTGCTCTGAGCGATGCCCGCAACGACCAAGACAACCCCGACCCCGATTGTGAAGTGGGCGAAGACCATACTCGCAAAATCGATTTTGCAAAATTTGGCCGTCGTGCCATCTTGAACCTGCGCCAGACGCTGGCCAGCAAGATTCTCGACCTTCAAAAAGATGCTATCTACACCAAGTTTAAAGACCTTGAAGGCGAGCTCGTCAGTGGTGAGGTTTATCAAGTGTGGAAGCGTGAGGTGCTACTGCTTGATGACGAGAAAAATGAGTTGATGCTACCCAAAGATCAGCAAATTCCCACCGATGTGTATCGCAAGGGCGAAACCGTGCGTGCCGTGATTCACAATGTTGATAACACCAACAACAATCCCAAAATCACTGTGTCGCGCACCAGCGAAAACTTCTTGCGCCGTCTCTTTGAACTCGAAGTTCCCGAAATTCATGATGGGCTCATCGTGATACGGTCTGTGGCCCGCATTCCGGGTGAGCGTGCCAAGATTGCCGTTGAGAGCTATGACGATCGCATCGACCCCGTGGGAGCATGTGTGGGCGTTAAGGGCTCGCGCATTCATGGCATTGTGAGAGAGTTGCGCAACGAGAATATCGACGTGATCAACTACACGAGCAACCCTCAGCTATTCATTCAGCGTGCTTTGAGCCCTGCCAAAATTTCGTCGATACGCCTTGACGAAGAATCAAAACGTGCCGAGGTGTTCTTGCGCCCCGAAGAGGTGTCGCTTGCCATTGGCAAGGGCGGTCTCAACATTAAATTGGCATCGATGCTCACAGGCTACATGATCGACGTTTATCGCGATCTTGAGTCGGACAGCGAGGAAGATATTTATCTTGATGAGTTTAAAGACGAAATCGACGAGTGGATTATCGAAGCGCTCAAAAACATGGGTTGTGCCACAGCCAAGGCCGTGTTGCGCACTCCGCGTCAAGACCTCATCGACAAGGCCGACCTTGAGGAAGACACTGTTGATGGCGTGATTGCCACGCTCAAGGCTGAGTTTGAAGATTAATCAGCCTCGATTTAATGCTCACTTCTTGACGATTGAAACCCCATGCTTTTCAAAACATCAAGAAGTGGCCATATAATCAAAAAAAACAAAGAACCAGTTGCCCACCCCTCTGCATTGCGCCTTGGGCTATGCCGGTCTTAAATTCTTCAACAACACAATAAAAACAACAACAACTTAGAAATTATATATGCATATAAAGATAAGTAAAGTAGCAAAAGATTTAAACGTTGGTGTTCAGACCATCACGGACTTCCTTCTCAAAAAAAATATCGAGGATATTGACACAAGCCCCAATGCGCGCATCGACCAAAAATTGTATGATATGCTCGTCAAGGAGTTTAAGCCCGATATGGAGCAAAAAAAGAAATCAGAAGATTTTATCTCTGAGCGCCAAAAGGAGAAGTCTAAAACGTCTGCCCATGTGCCAGCCGAGGAAAAGGCAAGCAAGGAGGTTGAAGAGTTGAAAACCCATGTAGAGCTCAAGGGCCCTAAGGTGATCGACGTGATCGACCTCTCGCAGGTGGGGCGTGCCCCAAAACCAGCTCCGGCCGAGCCCAAAGCCGACGTGACACCCAAGCAGGAAACCCCTGCCAAACCTGCCGTGGCGGTTGAAAAACCAGCTCCAGACGAGCCCGAAAAAAAGGTTCAGCCACACACCGATAAAAAAGAAGAAAAAACTCAGCCTAAAAAAGTTGAGAAAACACAACCCGCAACAAAAACTGCTGCCGAAGTGAAAAAACAAGAAACCGCTACACCGGTTGCCTCTCAAGAGGCCACTCCTGCTGTAGAAACGGAGAAAAAGCAAGAACCCGAAATTTTTGAGCTGAGTAGCCACACGATCACCAATCGCATCAACGTGATTGGTAAAATCGACCTCAATGCCATCAACCAGTCGACTCGCCCCAAAAAGAAGACCAAGGAGGAGCGTCGCAACGAGCGCCTCAGCAAAGAGAAAGCCCGCCAAGGTGGTGCCGATGGCGAGAAAAAGAAGCGCAAGCGCATAGGCAAAGAAAAAATTGACATTGAAAAGAGCGCGCAGCAGATGCAAAACAATCCTGCTGGAGGTGGTCGCAATGGTGGCGGTGCCTCGCAAGGAGGAAATCAAGGTGTAGGCAAGCGCAAAAAAGATAAAAACAAGCGTCCGTTGCGTCCCGAAGTGAGCGAGGAAGATGTGCAACGTCAAGTAAAGGAAACCTTGGCACGCTTGCAGAGCAAGCAACAAAAGAAGGGTGCCAAGTGGCGTCGCGAAAAGCGCGAACAGGTGCGCGAAGAAGAGCGCGAAGAGGCTTTGCAAGAGGCAGCCGAGCGCCAAATTTTGCGCCTCACCGAGTTTGTCACTGCCAACGACCTTGCCATGATGATGAACATTCCAGTGAACAAGGTGATTGGCACTTGCATGAACTTGGGCGTGATGGTGTCGATCAATCAACGTCTCGATGCCGAAACAATCAATATCGTTGCCGAAGAATTTGGCTTTAAAACCGAGTATGAAAGTGCCGAGGTGGCCGAGCAAATTCAAGAGGAGGAAGATGCTCCCGAAGATTTGGAGCGTCGCCCACCAGTGGTGACTGTGATGGGACACGTCGACCATGGTAAAACCTCGTTGCTCGACTACATTCGCAAGGCCAATGTGATTGCCGGCGAAGCTGGTGGTATCACACAGCACATTGGTGCCTATAACGTGAAACTCTCTAATGGCCGACGCATCACATTCCTCGACACTCCAGGTCACGAGGCATTTACTGCCATGCGTGCCCGTGGTGCCAAGGTGACCGACGTGGTGATTGTGATTGTGGCTGCCGACGATGCCGTGATGCCTCAAACCAAGGAGGCCCTCAATCATGCCTCGGCTGCCGGTGTGCCCATTGTGTTTGCCATCAACAAGATTGACAAGCCTGCCGCCAATCCCGACAAGATTAAAGAAGAACTTGCCAACATGAACTATCTCATTGAAGAATGGGGTGGAAAATACCAGAGCCAAGACGTGAGTGCCAAGAAGGGCGTGGGCGTGATGGAGCTCATGGACAAGGTGTTGCTCGAGGCCGACATGCTCGACCTCAAGGCCAACCCCAATCGCAAGGCCACCGGCTCTATTATCGAGTCGTCGCTCGACAAGGGACGTGGCTATGTGGCCACTGTGCTGGTTGATAATGGCACATTGCGTGTGGGCGATACGATGCTGGCCGGCACCCATTTTGGCAAGGTGAAAGCCATGTTCAACGAGCGCAACCAGCGCATCGAGGAGGCTGGCCCCTCATCGCCAGCACTCATCTTGGGCCTGAATGGTGCTCCCACTGCCGGCGACAAGTTCAACATCATGGACACCGACCAAGAGGCACGTCAAATTGCCAACAAGCGCGAGCAATTGCAACGTGAATTGGGATTGCGCACACAAAAACGTGTGACTCTTGAAGATATTGGCCGTCGTCGTGCTTTGGGCGACTTCCACGAGCTCAATGTGATTGTGAAGGGCGACGTGGACGGCTCTATCGAAGCTTTGAGCGACTCGCTCATCAAGCTCTCTACTCCCGAGGTGCAGGTGAATGTGATTCACAAGGCTGTGGGTGCCATCACCGAGAGCGATGTGATTTTGGCCGCAGCCAGCGATGCCTATATCATAGGTTTCCAAGTGCGTCCCAATGCCGATGCCAAGCGTGTAGCCTCGCAAGAGGGGGTAGACATTCGCATCTATTCAATCATCTATGATGCTATCGAAGAGGTGAAATCGGCCATGGAGGGCATGCTCAGCCCCGACATCAAGGAAGAAGTGCTGGGCAGTGCAACCATCAAAGAGGTTTACCACATCAGCAAGGTGGGCACAATTGCCGGTGCACTTGTCACAGAGGGCAAGCTCAAGGCCAAGTGCAAGGTGCGCGTGATTCGCGATGGCATTGTGCGCCACACGGGTGCTCTTGCTTCGCTCAAGCGATTTAAAGACGATGCCAAGGAAGTGGCCACAGGCTTTGAATGTGGCTTTAGCGTGCAAGGCTACAACGACCTTGTTGTGGGCGACATTGTAGAAGGATTTGAAGAAGTAGAGGTGGCCAAGACGCTTTAATGCATTGTCACCGATGCTAAATACAGGAACGGAGCACACTCATCAAGCATGGCGTGGCTCCGTTTTTTTATTGCTAAACTGTGACTGAAATCATGATCTACTATTTGAATATAGGAACCAATTTGGGCGATCGCTGTGCCCACTTGCGCCATGCCATCGCCGCTTTGTCGGCAGGTAATGGTGGGAGCATGGTGTCGCCAGTGATTGAGAGTGCCCCATGGGGCTTTGTGTCGAGCAACAACTTCTTGAATGTGGGGGTGGCAATCGTGAGCGAGCTTGCCCCACGGGAGTTGCTGGAGTGGTTGCATGACATTGAGCGCAGGTTGGGTAGTGCCAGTCATCGCGATTGGGCAGGAGGCTATGTTGATAGGGTGGTCGATATCGACATTATGGCCATCGACGACAATCAAGGCCATGAGGTGCACGTTGACCAAGACTACCTGCAAGTGCCACACCCTCACCTCAATGAGCGCGAGTTTTTCTTGACCCCATTGCGTGCCCTTGCAGGTCGCATGTTGCCCCTTGCCACAGCACTGTAGAGGTTGTGTGTGATTAATTGATTGTATATGAGTGAAGTAGAGTAGTTTATGATTCTTGTAAGGGATAAAATGCACAACCGTGGAGCTTAGTGACCCCACGGTTGTGTGTTTTTTTTGCTTTGAGAGCGGTTGCGAGCTTTTTACACGGTGAGAATTTCCTTTTCTTTGGCTGCAAAAACTTCGTCGATTTTCTTGAGGAACTTGTCGTGAATTTTTTGCACATCGTTTTCGGCATCTTTTTCAACGTCTTCCGACATGCCTTCTTTAATGGCTTTTTTAAGGCCGTCGATAGCTTCGCGACGAGCGTTGCGCACCGATACTTTGGCTCTTTCGGATTCGGCCTTGCTCTCCTTCACAAGTTGCTTGCGGCGTTCCTCGGTGAGAGGTGGAATGTTGAGCCTTATCACCTCGCCGTTGTTTTCGGGAGTGATGCCCACATTAGAGTCAATAATAGCTTTTTCTATCACCTTGATGAGGCCACGATCCCATGGAGTGATGGTGATGGTGCGAGCATCGGGGGTGCTCACGTTGGCCACGCCACTCAGGGGCATTGTGCTACCATATGCTTCAACTCTCACTCCATCAAGGATTTTGGCATTGGCCTTGCCGGCACGAATGTGATCGAGCGAATCTTCGAGATAGGCAACAGCCTCATTCATTTTCTTCTCGGCAGGGTTGAGATAAAATTTAACGTCATTCATAACGGTTGTGTTCTATATGTTTTTTGTTAATTTATTGTCAAGATGCTACGAAAATACTAATTTTAGGTTAATGATGCAAGCGTTTGCGCCAAAAACCATGATATTGGGAGTCAAAATTAGGGCTACTTGAAGGTGAGTGTTGTGCACAAGGGCATGCTCACTTGCCCTGCAATGGCCATGAGTTGTTGAGGGGTGACTGCCATGATGTGCTCGATGGCATGTTGCACGTTGCTCACTTTGTTCCAGTAGAGCATGCTCTTTCCGGCATTCATGGCAGTGAATTCGGCTCCAGCCGATGCCACCAACAATTGTCCGCAATATTGTTTTTTGAAAGTCTCCAGTCGTCGCTCCGATAGGGTAGATTGGGCGAGTTGATCGATGGTGTGGGCGACGATGTTGAGGCTCTTGTTGATGTTTTTTTCATCACAGCCAAAGTATATTTCCATGATGCCACAATCGGTGAATGAGGCTACCGACGACTCAACGGTGTAGACCAGCCCACGTCGCTCCCGCATGTTCACGTTGAGCAATGAGTTCATGCCGGGCCCACCCAGCAGGTTGTTGAAAAGGGCGAGGGCATAACGCTCGTGGGCATACATCGAGGCGGTGCGGGCCCCCACAATGGTGTGTGACTGGTGCAAGCCTGCTTGCACCACCTGTTGCTGCGGTGCGAGAGGGACTGGCGCGGTGCGCTCATCGCGCTCAAGGCGGTGGTGCATGTGCCCCAAGTGCTTCTCTACAAGGCGAAACACTCGCTCAGGCAGAGCAGGTCCCAACGAAAAAAACACCATGTTGGAGGGTACATATAGCTTTTTGAGATAGTTGAGGCAATCGGTTGTGGTCATCGACTCAACGTGCCACTCATTTCCCAAAATGTTGTGCCCCAGTGCACTTGGGCTGAACATGAGGTCCTCATAGTCGTCATAGATGGCTTCGCAAGGCGTGTCGCGATAGCTTGCAATCTCCTCAAGCACCACATCTTTTTCTCGTTCAAGTTCTTGAGCAGGAAAAAGAGAGTTGGTTGTGAGGTCGGCAATCAGCTCAATGGCGCGTTCGAGATGTTGCGACGGGAAAATGCTATAGAGGGTGGTGTCTTCTTTGGTGGTGTAGGCGTTGAGCTCGCCACCCACAGTTTCCATGCGGTTTAAGATGTGCCACGAGCGTCGATGCTTGGTGCCTTTAAACAGCGTGTGCTCAACAAAGTGTGCCAAGCCTTGCTTGTCTTGGGCGTCATCGCGACTGCCGGCACCCACCACCAGTCCACACCAGCCCACATGCGAGCCAGTGGTGATGTGCACCATGCGCAACCCGTTGGGTAGCACATGGGTGAAAGACTGTTGTTGTTGATTGTGCTCCATCATCTCCGGCTACTTGAAGTTGTGGCTATAAATGTGAATCACACTCTCCACTTGCATGAGGTCGAGAATATCGCTTCGTTTCACCTCAATGTCATCATAGTCGGGGTTGGCACTTCGCAGTATCACCATGTTGGGGTCGCTGTGTTTTCTCACATATTTCACCAGTCGCATGTCTTCGAGTGTCACCACATAGATGCGCCCCCACACAATGTATTGTGTGTTGCTCACCTCTCTCACGGCAATGAGGTCGCCATTGTCAATCACGGGAGTCATGGAGTCGCCACTCACGTGCACAATGCGGCAATCTTGGGCAATGAGGTCGGGCAAGCATATGCTGCCTGCTATGTGCTCTTGGGCAAAGAGTTGGGAGCGTGGCATGTTGCCTGCCGTCACGTCGATGTCATACACGGGCACACCTTGCATGCCGGCATTGTCGACCGATTGAGTCACTTGGTGAGATTTAGGCGACAGTTGCTTGGCAAAGGGGAGGTCGGTGCCATGTTCCAGCCACTCTTTGCTCACGCCCAAGTTCACCACGATGCGATTGAGCAGTGAGTCGCTGATGGCAAGGTGACCATTGAGGTATTTCGACAAGTTTGATGGGTCTACATCAATTTTCTTGGCAAAGTCGATTTGCCTCACGTTTTGCTCCTTCATCAAATATTTGATGCGGTCTATGATTTCGTTGTCTGCCATGATAAACGCCCATTTTATGGTTTTACTGGTGCAAAAATACCATAAAATAGGCGTATTACCAATTTTTTTCGAGGGCTTCTCATGCAATATTTTATGCGCCACGATAGTGAGCCATGTCAAAGCCCACTCTCACGCCCTCATATTGCTTGCTCAGCTCACCAATAGTCTGAATGGTAGAGTTGCCCGTGACCATCCATGAAACCCTTGCTTGTAGAGGTGAAAATAGGGGGGGCTAACGGTGGGAGGTGGGGCGAAACTTGCGGTCGTCGATGGGGAAGATGCCCTGCACGTTGTCGATTTTGTAACGCTTGTCGCGGTCGAGATATTGGTAGCCATAGCCTTCAATCACGCGCCCACCACCCTCGATGTGAATGAAGCCATCGCCGTGGGTGATGCGGGTGGTGTTTTCATAATACATTTGATTGGTCAAGATGCGGTCGCCTGTGGTGCGGGTGATGCGCACATTTTCCATGCAGTTCACCTGCTTGAGGTTTTCGTCATAGTACATGCGGTTGCACAGCACCTTGTCGCCATTGCGCATGGTGAGCCTCACATTGCCAATTGCGCTCCACATGTGGCTCGACAGGTTATAATAGGCCGAGTCGCAGATGAGCGATGCCACGTTGTGGTAATTCTCGTCGAGCTCGTCGGCTACCACACCGTTGGGAAACGTCCAGTGTGGCGTGTGGGCTTCGTTGAACATTTGCCACAATTTGGTGGTGATGCGATAGCGAGTGCGCCCCGAGTCGCTGATGATGGTCTGCACGTCGTGTGACACCACGGTGGGCACTTTGTTGGGGTCGGTCGATTGTTTCACCACACTCTTAATCTCGTCTTTGCACGACGAGAGCAAGGCCATGGTGATGAAAATGGCCAGTAGCACTATGTTGCGCCCCCATTTCATGAATTAGCGCAACTTGTTTTTCCAGAACCACATTTCGTTGAAAGTCACGCTCAATGTGATGTTGAGATAGTCTTCGGTGATATATTTCACTGGAGCCGTGTAGCGATGCTTCCATTCAACACCAAGGTTCACGAGCGTTTTGCTACCCAATGCAGGGAAGCCCACACCCATGCCCACGCCATAGTCGCGCACGTTGTTGCCTCTCACATTTTGATAGTCGTGATTGTAGAAAGCACCCATGCGATAGGACATGCGCTTGAAATAGCCACCACGCGAGTTGGGAGTGTATTGCAGGCCGGCTGCCACTTTCCAGCGATTGTCGAATTTGATACTGGCTGGTTCAAAGTTTTGCAGAGGCTTGTAGCGGGCTTTCGACCAGTCTTGATAGGTGAAATTGACCTCGCCATAGAATTTGTTGCCATGGTTGTAGCTCACACCGGCACCAATGGTGTTGGGCAACTCGAAGTTGCCTTTGAGCCCTGTGTAGGCCACGGTGTCGAGCTTTTTGTCGTTGCTGGCGTCGTAGTAGTTGCCCCAAGTGTTGCCGTGTAGCGACTTCTTGGGCGAGTAGGTCACACCCAGCACCACGCGGTCGAGCTTGCTGAGGTTGATGCCATATTGTGCGCCCAAGTGCAAGTTCCAGTCGCGCACTTCAAGGGTGCGCATGAATAGGTTGGTTGAATTGTTGTTGATGTAGGTGAAGTTTTGAATGTTGCCAAACATATAGGACACGTTGGCACCTATCGAGAAATTCTTGAGAGGTTCCCAGCCGGCACCCAAGTATAGCTCGCTGATGTTGCCGGCACCCGTGCGCGTTTCGGCACCGCCGTCAATTTTGGAGCCAAAGCTATAGCCCACGCTCGAGAAGGGCACTACACCAATCGAGGCTCCCACACCCTTGCCCAGCCTAAAGGCCGATGTGATGTAGTCGAGACCGCCGGCAAAGCTATATCCGCTCTTGTCGCCCTCTTTCGACCACACGTTGGTGAGGTCAATGCCCAAGTCCCACAAAAAAGTGATGGAGTCGGTTTGTGAATATGATGCAGGGTTCATGACGTTGATTTGTCGGCCATTTTGAGCTGCATAGCCCACGCCTCCCATTTGTCGTTGAATGCCAGTGGCATTCTCGCCCAGCATGCCATAGCCAATGCGCGAGTAGGGGGTCACCGATGCTGTTTGTGCGCCAGCAGTGGCAAGGCTTGCCATGGCAATGAGCGCAATGATGAATTTATAGGTCTTCATTCTTTGTGAGAATATGTGTTTCGTTTTTGAGTGTGCCATGTGAGAGTTTTATAACTCTCAATGAGTCGCAAATTTACGAAATACTCATTAATAAACCGCTCTTTTCCACATTTTTTAGCATTTATTGCGCTTGGGCGGATTGAATTTAGTGACGGCAGAGAAGGTTTATCTCAAGGGAAATTTATAAATTTGTGAGGTCAATGGCAATAAAGCTCTATGATGATCATGAAAGAAAATGAAAGCACACTTTGGCTCAAGCAACATGGCGTGAAGCCCACTCCCAATCGCATACTCGTTGTGCAGGCTTTAAAAAGGGAGCACCGGCCTGTGTCGTTGCACGAGATTGAAGATAGCATTGTTACAATCGACAAGAGTAGCATTTTCAGGGTGTTGGGCGTGTTTAAAGAGCATGGACTGGTGCATGTGATTGAAGACGGCAGCGACAGTGTGAAATATGAATTGTGCATGAGCCTGCACCACGACATCGACGACGATGAGCATGTGCACTTTTATTGCGAGTCGTGTCATCGCACCCTGTGTCTTGAACACTTGCAGGTGCCTCGCATCGACTTGCCTGCAGGCTTTGTGGTGAAGAGCGAAAATCACATAGTCAAAGGCACATGCCCCGATTGTGCTACACAACAATTGAAAAATGTTTTTAAAAATTAACTGAATAATAATCAACATGAACGAAACAGTGAAACTGGAACCGGCATTGGTGTTTGAACAATTTGCCGAAATCAACAAAATTCCTCGCCCCTCTAAGCATGAGGAAAAAATGATTGAATATCTCAAAGAATTTGGTGCCAAGCATGGTCTTGCAACCGAAGTCGACCACATTGGCAACGTGAAAATCTCGAAACCTGCCACCAAGGGCTATGAAGATCGCCCCACAGTGGTGTTGCAAAGTCACATGGACATGGTGTGCGACAAGTTGGTGGATGTGGATTTTGACTTCTCTAAAGATGCTATCCAGACCTATGTTGATGGAGAGTGGTTGCGTGCCAAGGGCACCACGCTGGGTGCCGACGACGGCATTGGTTGCGCCATTCAGCTGGCTGTGCTTGCCAGCAAGGGCGACATTGAGCATGGCCCCATCGAAACCATCTACACGCGCGACGAAGAAACCGAGCTGAGCGGTGCCGCAGGCTTGAAGCCTGAGTTCATGACAGGCCGCTACCTCATCAATCTCGATAGTGAAGACGAGGGCGAAATTTTCATTAGCTGTGCTGGTGGTTGTGGCACCGAAGCCACGTTTGAGTTTGAGCGCGAAGAAGCCCCTGCCGGTAGCGAGTGCTATGAAATCTCGCTCAAGGGCCTCATTGGTGGTCACTCGGGCGACGACATTAACAAGAAGCGCGCCAATGCCATCAAACTGCTGTCGCGTTTCCTCTACATGCAACAAGACAAAATCGACTTGCGCCTCGTGAGCTTTAACTCGGGCAAGATGCACAACGCCATTCCTCGCGATGGTAAGGTGGTTGTGGCTATTCCGGCTGCCAAGGCCGAGGAGATGAAGGCCGACTGGGCTACTTTCCAAAAAGAGGTGATGGGCGAGTTTTTTGTAACCGATACTGCCATGGAATTTGGCATCGTCAAGGTCGAAAACTCTCGAGTGTTGCCACTTGAAGTGAGCCGTCGCATCGTGATGGCTCTGCAGGCTGTCGACAATGGCATCTATGCCATGAGCCAAGCCGAGGAAATTGCATGGTTGGTTGAAACCTCAAGCAACCTCTCGGTAGTGGCTACTGCCGAAAAAGAGATGAAGGTGATTTCGTTGCAACGCAGTAGCATCAACAGCAACCTCACCAACATGGGCAACACTGTTGAAGCCGCCTTCCGTCTTGCTGGTGCACGCGTGGTGCACAACGAGAGCAATCCTGCATGGCCCATGAAGCCCGGCAGCAAGCTCGTGAAAATTGCTACCGAAACCTATCGCGAACTCTTCCACAAAGAACCTGCCGTGAAGGGCATTCACGCTGGCCTTGAGTGTGGCTTGTTCTCGGAACGTTACGACGACATGGACATGATTTCGGTGGGTCCCACATTGCGCTTTGTGCACACCCCCGATGAGTGCCTGCACATTCCCACCGTGCAACTGGTGTGGGATCACTTGCTGGCCATCTTAAAGGCTATCAAGTAGAGCCTCAACTCTTTGGCTTGGTAGGTTTTAATTGCTTGTATGTGAGTGGTGTGTGGGTGATGCACGCATCGTCTCTACCAGCCCTATAAACCAGCCCTTTAAAGGCAAAAACAAATAGCGGAGCAACACGACTTGTAGTGGGTTGCTCCGCTATTTATTTTGATGGCTTCTTGCGACAGGACTATCGGTCGAAGCTGTTTTTTACTCGGTTTTCTACATTGTTGTTGCTTGGTGGTGTGGTGGGTTGCTGATGTGTGCCACCGCCACCATGCTTGCCACCACGGCGATTGCCGGGGGTGGCATTGCTTGCAGGGTCGGGCTCAGCAGGGTCTTCCCCTGGCTCAATGGGGTCGATTTGCAAGTTTTGCATGAGCTCGTCTTCGGTTAGGGCCGAGTCGCCACCCCCTTGCTCACGATAAGAGTTTTCACGCTCGCGATACACGGGTGTGGGGTCGCAGTCATAGGTGTTGGCCGGGAGGTTCAAGGGAATGAACTTGGCTGTGTAGAGGCCTCGCAACTCTCGGTCGCGCAACACCTTGTCAAAGAACTTGCCACATATGGGCAACGCCGTGCGGCTACCTTGCCCCTGTGTTGATGTGAGGTGTATGCAACGATATTCGCCACCAACCCATGCTCCTGCCACAAGATTGGGCGAAACGCCCACAAACCATGCATCGCTGTGGTTGTTGCTGGTGCCTGTTTTGCCACCAAAATCGGTGGTAGAGGCAAATGGGTCGACCCACCAGCTCAGTGGTTGCGAGGTGCCACCACCATCGGTGAGACCAGCCATGAGCATTTGTTGCATGAAGAATGCCGTGCGTGCTGTGATGGCGCGCGTTTCTTGCCACTCGTTTTTGTAGTTATATATCTCGCTCTCGGTGCCGTCGGAGTTCACCTTGATGATTTTGGTCACCAGCACAGGGGCATGTTGCATGCCATAGTTGGCCACCGTGCTATAGGCATTCACCAGTTCAAGCAAGTTCACGTCCATGGCGCCCAGCGATAGCGAGGGCTTGGCATGGGTTGCCGAAGTGGGGCGCAGGGGCGACTTGATGCCCATGGCATAGGCCACATCTTCCACGTTTTCCATGCCCACTTCCACACCGGTGCGCACTGCCACGCTGTTGACGCTCTGCACAAATGCCTCGCGCAGGGTGATGTCGGCCCCCGAGAATCGGCCATTGGCATTGTGGGGCGAGTAGGTTTCCATTTGGTGTTTCTTCTCGTTATACACATCCATGGCAATGTAGTCGTCGCGACGGCGGTCGCAAGGGGTGAGACCTTTTTCCATGGCGGCCGAGTAGACAAATAGCTTGAATGTGGAGCCGGGCTGACGCATCGATCTCACCTTGTCGTATTTCCACGTGCGGTAGTCAATGTCGCCCACCCATGCTTTCACAAAGCCGGTGCGAGGGTCCATCGCCACAAAGCCGGCGTGCATGTAGTGGAGCATGTGGTCGACCGAGTCGAGCGAGCTCATGTTCACGTCTTTGTAGCCTGCCACAATTTTGCCTCGTGCATCGCGTTGATATTCAAATATCTTCATGTCGTGGGGTTGCTTCATGTAGTACCACACCGAGTCGCCATTGTTGGGATATTTGGTTTTGAGTTGCTTGAAAGCATCGGTGGTCGATGCCACATTTTCAACAAAATTGGGTATTTCGTTATATTCCTCGTCGATCCAGCATGGGCCACTGCCCCAGCGACGGTCAAACATGCGTTGCACCTCATACATTTGCTCGCGCACAGCCTCCTCGGCATGTTGTTGCATGCGTGTGTCGAGCGTGGTGTAGATTTTTAATCCGTCGGTGTAGAAATCCACGCCATTGGCCTCGCACCACTGCTTCATCTCGTCGTTGATGGCTTCTCTGAAGTAGAGAGCTTTGCCTTGGTCGGGGGTTTCAATGTTCATGTTGAGTGGAGTGGGGGTGTCTTTGAGGGCGGCAAAGTTGTCGCTACTCAGGTCGCCATGTTTCACCATGTTGCTGAGCACCACGTTGCGACGCTCCATGCTGCGCTTGGGGTTGCGCTTGGGGTTGTAGCTCGATGTGGCTTTGAGCAGGCCCACAAGGGTTGCGCTCTGGTCTACGCTCAAGCTGTCGGGGCTGGTGTTGTAGTAGGTGCGGGCAGCCGTCTTGATGCCAAAGGCATTGTTGCCAAAGTCGACCGTGTTGGCATACATGGTGAGAATTTCGTTTTTGTCATAAAACATCTCAATTTCCACTGCCAGTATCCACTCTTTGGTTTTCATGATGAACATGCGCACTCCCGGTATGCGTCCCAGCAGACCGGTAGAATAGCCGGTGCGCACCTTAAACATGTTTTTCACCAGCTGTTGGGTGATAGTTGAGGCTCCACGGGCACGGTGATGCACCACATAGTCTTTCACGGCGGCAAAGAGGCCACCAAAGTCCACGCCATGGTGGTTGTAGAATCGCTCGTCTTCGGTGTCGATGAGGGCACGGAAAAAAGTGGGGTTGATTTCTTCAAACTTCACCGGTGTGCGGTTCTCGTCATAGTATTTGCACAGCAACTTGCCATCGGCGCTATACACATAGCTGGCATTGTTGGTCTTGGGGTGCATGATGCTATCGAGTGAGGGCGACTTGCCAAAGAGCCACAGGAAGTTTATGTTCACGGCCAAGGCATAGAGCAGTGTGAACACGATAAATGAGCACACCCCCGACAACAACTTGATGTACCATGGGCGGCCCACAAATATATCCTTATACCATCTCCAAAAACTGTGATGAAATCGCTTGAAACCAGTCCACAACGTTTTCCAAAAGCTGTTTTTTTTCTTTACCATAAAGTGCGACCATTAAAATAGTGAAGTCGATGCTTCCACGCCTTTGCCCCCGCAATGGGCGACAAAATAGTGGGCTATCAACCCACAAAAGTAGTAATTTACTTGGTATCGCCACCTTTTTTCACCCCAAAATGTTTTTTGGGTGAGATTTTTTGAGGAGACAGGAGTCAGCAGTTCAGACGATACGATTGGGGGGAAGTGTTAGTTGTTTGCAAGACAATAAAATACACGAATTTAGCAAACTGTTTATTCGTTAAATCTGTGTAATTCGTTGATTTACAGTCTTGAAATTCCGTGAAATCTGTGGGACAGAATGAGGGGAGTTTGAGGGACAATCCCTATCGTCCTTTCACTCTCCACTCACTTCCTTTCCAATTCTCTTCACTCCCCACGAAAGCTCATGGGCATGTGGTGCAATAGTCGAGTGAAGCGATGCCTGAGCATGATGCCAGCCAGCAACAGGGCCACAAAAAAGGCATAGTAGATGCCGGTGAGTTGCAAGCCTGCCGGCACGGCAAGCAGATAGATGAGTGGCACGCCCACTGCAAGATAGGCAATAGTGGCACACAGCATCACCGCCAAGGTGTCGCCCATGCCACGCAATGAGTTGGCATAGAGAATTTGGGTGGCATCGCCCAGTTGATAGAGCACCAGTGGCCCAATGAGGCTAAGGGCAAGCGCAATCACGGCTTCGTCGGTGGTGAAGATGCTCATGATGAGGTTGCCCGCCGTGAGAAACACAAGGCTGGCTATGATGGCGCAGGCGAGTGTGAGGGCATAGCCGGCATGGGCAGCTCGTGCAATGGCGGTGACATTGCCCTCGCCCCGATAGTGGGCTATTTTGATGGCAGTGCCGGCACCAAAGGCATAGTAAATCATGAAGCCCAAGTTGCTGAGGGTGAGTATGACCTGATAGGCAGCCAGCGAGGTAGCCCCAAACCAGCCCACCACAACGAGGGCAAAGGTGAAAATGCCACATTCGAGCCCCATCTGCAGTGAAATGGGCAGTGAGGTGAACGCTATGTGTCGCAACTGCCCCATGCTGCAACGTGCCACTTTGAAGCCTTGCAAAATGCCTTTGTAGTGGGCCCCTGTGGCAATGATGGCTAAGTAGGCGATGCACATGAGCAGGCGTGCAACAAGAGTGCTCACTCCGGCACCCACGAGCCCCATTTGGGGCGCGCCCCAATGCCCATAAATGAGCATGTAGTTGCCCACAATGTTCAAGGCGTTGCCCGCAGTGAAAATCCACATGCTCAGGCCGGTGTGTCCCAAAGCATCGCAAAACTGCCTGCACACTTGGGTGAGAAACACGGGCACCATCGACACGAGCACAATCAGATAATAGGGACGCACCAGTGGCATGAGTTCGGCAGGTTGCCCCAAGTGGTCGAGAAAAAAATAGAGCAGTGCCATGGCAAGCAACAGCAGCGTGCCCAGCAAGGTGTTGACCACCACAATGCCACGCAACATGGCCCCAATCTTGCCCTCGTCGCGCGTGGCAAGCAAAGCCCCCACCAGTGGCGTGATGCCATAGGAGAAGCCCAGCGACAGCAAAATCACGAGGTTAAACAGGTTGGTCACCAGCGAGGCAGCTGCCAGCGATGGGGTGTTGTAGTGCCCCACCATGATGGTGTCGGCATAGGCAGTGACAATCGTGCCCAATTGAGCCACCATGATGGGGCCACTCAAGCGGGCAATGTCGAGATAGTGCTGACGATATTTGTGCCAGTAGGTGCTCATGTTGTGCATGCAAAGATAGCTATTTTTATTTTTTTTAGGTTATTGTCACTTTGTTTTAAGAGCTAAATGTGTGAGGTTAGGCGAGAATGAAGTATATTTGCAAGATTGAGAGATGAAATCACGATTTTGGCAAAAAAGACTGTTTTTTTGCATGAAATAAAGATAGATAAAGACTTATGAAAATAAAGACGGTATTGTTGACAACAAGCCTTGCCGGTGCAACCCTCATGGTGGCACAACCTTCTGTGACGGGAACCGGGGCACAGGGCTATCTTGAACGTGGCAGGTTCATGTATGAGAGCCGCAACTATGTGGGAGCCATCGACCAACTCAACCACTTGAGTCAGCTGCCCGCCACGGCGAGCATGCGTGAAGAGGCCGATTACTATTTGGCTTTGAGTCGCTTTGAGCGCGACGAGGCCGGTGGCTTGCAGGTTTTGCGTGAATTTGTTAAGAAATATCCCTCTTCGCTCTACTTGCAAGAAGTGCTCATGAAAATTGGCAATCACTACTTCTATCATGGAGAGTTTGGCGATGCCCTTGTGGCCTATACCATGGTGCGCGATCATGCCCTCAATGCCGATGTGAATGAAGACCTGCTCTATCGCATGGCCTATTGCGACTTGCAGCTGGGCAGCTACACCGATGCCCGTGCACTCTATGATCGCCTCAAGGGCACCAAGCGATATGACAACGCCACGCGTTTTTATGAAGCCTATATCGACTATGCCGGCAAAAACTATGATGCCGCCTTCGATAAGTTCACCCGTGTGGACCGCATTGGCGACTTGGGTTATCAAAGTCAATACTATGTGTGTCAAATCGAGTACACACGCAAGCAATACGACAAAGTGATTTCGCTGGGCAGCTCGCTCTTGAGCGACGATGCCAACGACTACTTTGCCCCCGAAATCAACCGCCTTGTGGGCGAGAGCTACTATCACAAGGGCAAAGACAAGGAAGCCCGTGTGCACCTGAATAAATACATGGCCACCACGCAAGATGAGGTGGTGCGCTCGGCTGCCTATGCACTGGGTGTGATGGACTACAAGGCTGGCGACCACAAGGCAGTGGTGGCTCGTATGGGGCAGGTGACGGGCGTGGCCGACCGCCTGGCACAAAGTGCCTATCTCTATTTAGGGCAAAGTGAACTCAAATTGGGCGACAACAAACTGGCTGCCATGGCTTTTGAAAAAGCTGCCGGCATGAATTTTGACCCTGCCGTCAAAGAAACAGCCTTTTTCAACTATGCCGTGTCGCAAGCCAAGGGCAATAGCACCCCATTTAGCAGTAGCATCAAGCTGTTTGAGCAATTTCTCAACGACTATCCCAAGTCGAAGCATGCCACCGAGGTCGAGGGCTACCTCATTGATGCCTACACCACCACTGGCGACTACGAGCAAGCCTTGGCGAGTATCATGCGCATCAACAAGCCCGGTGCCCGTGTGCTCAAAGCCAAGCAACATGTGCTCTACAACTTGGGCGTGCAAGCGGTGCAAAAGGGCAAGAAGGGCGAGGCGGCTGCCTATCTGCAACAAGCTATCAAAGTGGGGAACTATGACAAAAAGATTCTCAACGAGAGTCGCTTGTGGCTTGCCGAGACACAATATGACAACGGCGACTATCGCAACACGGTGAAAAACTTGACCAGCTATCTCACTGCCGCATCGCGCGATGATAGCAACTTTGGCAAGGCCTACTACGATCTCGGCTATGCCCAATACAAGCAAAAAAACTATGCCGATGCCCGCAAGTCGTTTCAAAACGCTATCAATGTCGGCAATCTCGACAAAGACTTGGTGAGCGATGCCTATGACCGCATTGGCGACACCTACTACTATGAGCAAAACTTTGCCGATGCCGAGGCAAGCTATAGCAAGGCCATTGCCGAGGGCAGTGGCTCGGCCGAAAACTCGATGTTTGACAAGGCCATGATGGCCGGTTTGAGCAAGAATTTTCAAGGCAAGGTCGACCAGCTCGACGAGTTGCTGAGGCAATATCCCCACAGTGTCAAAGCTCCGGCTGTCATGCTCGAAAAAGGGCATGCCCTCGAAGCCATGGGCAAGAATAAGCAAGCAATTGCGGCCTATGAAGCCTTGTATCAACGATTCCCCAAGGTGAGCGAAGCTCGGCAGGGATTGTTGCAAAAGGCCCTTGTTGAGAAAAACATGGGTCATGCCCAAGAGGCCATCGAGGCCTATAAAACCATTGTCGCCACATCGCCCACAAGCGATGAGGCCAAAGTGGCTGTCGAGGACTTGAAGGTGATATATGCCGACCGTGGCGAACTCTCGCAATTTGGCGACTTCCTCCAAACCGTGCCCAATGCTCCGCAACTCAATGTCGATGATGTGGAAAAACTCACCTTTGAAGCAGCCGAGAAGGCGGTGACTTCGGGCAAGCCCAGCATTGCCAAAATGGAGCACTATCTCGCAGAGTATCCCGCTGGAGCCTATGCGGCTCAAGCCAAATACTATGTGGGTCGCTATCACTATGAAACAGGTAATCTCGATGCGGCTTTAACTGCCCTTGATGAAGCACTGGCGCAGGGCGAAGATGCCTCGTTTGCCGAAGATGCACTGGCCATGAAGAGCGATGTGCTGGCACGACAAGGCCGCCATGCCGAGGCTATCGATACCTATAGGCTCATTGTCGAGAAATCGACGAGCGACGACAACAAGGTGTCGGCACAATTGGGCATCTTGCGAGCCCTCAAGAGCCTGCAACGCTGGAGCGAACTGGTGTCGACTGCCGATGTGCTCCTGCAAGCACCCGGGCTCAATGCCGATGAAATGGACCAAGTGAAACTCAATCGCGCCATTGCCAATGCCAAGTTGGGCAACACACGCACTGCCGAGTCGGCGTTGAAGTCGCTTGCCAAGAGCATGAACACCGAGACGGGTGCTCAGGCAGCCTATGAGCTGGCGACATTGCAATTCACAGCCGCCAATTACCGTGCCGCCGAGAAATCGGTGAACGCATTGCTCGATTCGGGTTCGCCTCAGGCCTATTGGATTGCCAAGAGCTACATTTTGTTGAGCGACATCTATCGCAAGCAAGGCAAGAAGGTTGAGGCAAGAGAATATCTCGAAAGCCTCAAGAGCAACTATCCGGGCAAGGAGAAAGAAATATTCAATGAAATCGATAGCCGATTGAAGAATATGGGAGTGCCCACTGCCTCTCAAAACAGTGGCACTGCCAAGAAGCAGGCTCGCACCAACAAAAACAACAACGCCAGTGCCGACAATAAAGCCCCTTCAACCCGTCGTGGCAAGGCTGGCAAGCGCAAATAATTTAAGGTGAGAAGCAAGTGAAGAAGACGCATTTCATGTTTAAGAATAAAGACAATAGAGTAATGAAGAAGAAAATATATATGGGCATCATGCTTGCCGGCCTTGTGTCGCTGGCAGGTGGGGCTCAAGAACAACTGAAAAAAGAAATCACGCTCGACAAAGACTTTGTGCCCGTTGAGAAAAAGGCTGTGAAAAAAAGTGCCTTGCCCAAGGTGCTCAAGCCTGTGAAGTCAAAAAGCCATGCACAGCTCAATTATAGCAACTGGGCACAACCCACTGCCGTGTCGACCGAAATTCCCACAATGTTGCCCTATGGCTACCGCACCTCTCACATCTTCAGCAACAAGCGGGGCTATATCAACTTGGGAGCCGGCACTCAGCTCAACATGACGGGTAGCTTGGGCTATCGCTTTGTCGATGACGCCACCTTCAAGGTGAGTGGCTGGCTACAGCACAATAGCACATGGAGTGGGAAAAACTCAACCCGTGCCCTCTCGCCTCTGGCGGTTGAAGAGGAAATGCTCAAGCAGCAATTCAACGACAATGTGGTGGGCTTAGACCTTGAAAAAAACTTCTCGGCAGGCACTTTGAATGTTGATGCAAGTGTGCATGTCGACAATTTCAACTACTATCGGGGGGCAGCTCAGGTGTGGAACAAGAAAAAGCAGACTCTTCTCGATGCCAATGTGGCTGGCGCATGGAATGGCCATGCCTCGATTGCCGACCACGAGTTGCGCTATGATGTGGCATTGAAATATAACCATGCTGGCTACAATCGCACCTATTTGCAAGATTTTGATGGTGGAGCCAAAGAAAATTATCTCAAAGCCTCGATAGGGGGCAACTATGCCCTCAATGAGTCGTCGGCCTATGGGCTTGATGCCTCGGTCGATTATTTAAACCGCAAAGCCAAACTCTTGGTGGGCAATGCCATTGTCGACAACATGACTATGATTTCGCTCTCGCCCTATTATGCCACCACTGGCGACCACCTCACAGCCCGCTTGGGGGCAATGGTCAACTTCTCTTTTGGCGATGGAGCTAAAATTAGGCTTGCTCCTCAAGTGAAAATCGACTATGAGGTGACTTCGGGCTTCTCGATCTTTGCCTATGCTGGTGGTGGCAAGTGGTTCAACACCATTGCCTCGATGGCTGCCCTAAATCGCTATAGCGACCCCATGGCAGGCTATGAAAACACTTTCTCGCCCGTTGATGCCGAGTTTGGCTTCAACATTGGGCCCTTCTATGGCTTCAAGGCGCGCCTGTTGGGTGGCTATGGCATGTTCAAGCACCACATGGTTGCCTATTTGCCTTCGAGCCATCACTATCAGTTGGCAGGTCAGCGCTATTTCCCCCTCTCTACGATGGGCAATAGTGCTTTTTATGCACCAGTCTACTACAAGGGCTTGTCGACTCGTGGCTACAAAGTGGCCGCCGAGTTGAGCTATCAATATCGATCGCTGGTGGAGGTGTCGTTGAAGGGTGTCTACTCGCCTCAAGACAAGGAAATCGATGCCGACAAAACCTATTCGGGCTATCTGCTGGGGCTCGACATGGCCTCCTATGTGATTGATGCAGGTGTCAAGGTCAATCCTATCAAGCCCCTCTCGGTGAATGTGGGGCTTGAATATCGTGGCAAGCGTCGTGCCATCAACGAGGTGCTGTCGGGCACTTCCACAACATTGGCAGGAGGTGTGAACTACAGCTATGAATATAGCTGGTTGAAGATGAAAAACGTGTGCAACCTCACTGCCGGAGCGAGCTATCGCTTCGACAAGAGCCTCACCCTGTGGTTGCAGGCAGCCAATTTGCTTAACCGCCGGCACGACATTCTCTATGGCATGGGAGCACAACGGTTGAGCGTGATTGGGGGCATTGGCTTCGTGTTTTAGTTCCACGGATTTCACGGAATTTCAACACCTAAAAATCAACAAATTCAGCGAATTAAACGAAGGAATTTAGGGGAAGTAAGTGGGGAGTGAAAGGGAAGTGAATGGACGATAGAGTTTGTCACTTCCCTTTCACTCCTCTTCACTCTCTCTAAAATCCTTTGTGTTAAAAAAAAAATAGAGAAAAGGCTGTGCCATGGTCATAAATTTAGTAACTTTATTGCCGAATTGGCAATAGCCTTTTCTTTTTAAAACCCGATTGGGGTTAAAAACATCGTTGGTAAAAAAAATAACAGAGCATTCGCTATTATTCGCGTTCAGCCAAAAGCGTAGGAAACTTTTTGGAAATAAAAAAACGTCATGAATAATAGGTGATGGGCATTTATCCCTGTGCAAGGATAGGGCCTCGATCACTCGATAGTAGCAATGCATCTACGCCAAGGGCGTGGTGCATTCTTTATGTTGAAGTGATTGAGGTTTCCATCCTACGCTGCCTCACAGCTGAACGCAATAAAGGCATCACGCCTTTTTTGCGTCTTGGCGTGATTGATAGTTGAATAGCTTGAAAGCAACTTTCAATCACCATTATGCCAAATCAAAACCTCAACCGCTCGTTAAATCGAGCCAAGAAAGTAAAAGAAGATGAGTTCTACACTCAGCTAAGCGACATTGAGCACGAGTTAAACCACTATTGGGCGCATTTCAAAGGAAAAACCGTGCTATGCAATTGCGATGACCCCTATGAGAGCAATTTCTTCAAGTTTTTTGTGCTTAGTTTCAATCGGTTGCAACTCAAAAAGCTCATTTGCACTTGCTATAATGGGTCGCCCATTCATGGAAGCGAGTTTCGTTTAGACCTTGAAGGCGAGTCTCAAAAATCGAGAACTGCCCACTGTGTCGAAATCACCGAGATGAAAGACTTGAATGGCGATGGAGCTGTTGACTTGACCGACGTGCAGTTGCTCATTCAAAAAAATCGAGGCATAGCCACAAAACTCAAAACAGGCGATTTTAGAGATGAGGAATGTATTGAACTGTTGAAAGAGGCCGATATTGTGGTTACTAACCCTCCTTTCTCGCTTTTCAGAGAATATATTGCACAACTGATAGAATATGACAAGAAATTTGTGGTGATTGGTTCGCTTAATGCAATCACCTATAGTGAAATTTTTCCTTTAATCATGCACAACAAAATTTGGCTTGGATATGGATTCAGAGCAGGTAATGCCTATTTTAAAATTCCAGTTTATAAAGAGAACGCTTATGCCAACGGTGTGTATAACGAAAACTCTGGTCTTGTGAAATTTCGTAATTGTGCATGGTTTACCAACCTTGATATTGCCAAGCGAAAAGAAATATTAGATCTTATTTGCCATTATTCTCCAGAAGATTATCCACATTATGACAACTATGATGCTATTGAAGTGAGTAGGGTTGCCAATATTCCTAAAGACTATGACGGAGTGATGGGTGTCCCAATCACTTTTTTAGACAAATATAATCCCGACCAGTTTGAAATTTTAGGAATTACCGAGAAGGATACCCAACTGGCTTGGCTGTGGAAAGGTGGTTGTGAAAAATATGATAGACCTTACTTGAACGGTAAAAGAAAATTTTCAAGAATACTCATTCGCAAAAAATAGATTTATTATGATGACAATTAAGCAAATTGAGGTTACAATTAGAGATATAACACGAGGTTACAGCAACGACGATGAAGAGGGAGTGAGGGGTTATGATGGCAAGCTCGACATTAGGCCACCCTATCAGCGTGAGTTTATCTACAACGACCATGAGCGTGATGCCGTGATCAACACGGTGCTCAAGGGCTATCCGCTCAATGTGATGTATTGGGTGAAGCGCAACCATGGCGATGCCGAGTGCCCTCCCTATGAGGTGATGGACGGGCAGCAACGCACACTCTCGATATGCGAGTATGTGGCCAATCGGTTTAGCTTCGATTTTCGTTTATTTGCCAATCAACCAGCCGATGTGCAAGCCAAGATTCTCGGCTACAAGCTCACGGTGTATGTGTGCGAGGGCGAGGAGTCGGAAAAATTGGAGTGGTTTAAAACCATCAACATTGCAGGCAAGCCACTCAATAATCAAGAAATACGCAATGCCGTTTATGCAGGGCCCTTTGTGAGCGATGCCAAGCGTCGATTCTCAAAAACGGGTTGTGTGGCCTATCAACTGGGCAAAGACTTGGTGAATGGAGTTGCCATTCGCCAAGAGTTGCTGCAACTGGCCCTTGAATGGATGGCTGGCCACGAAACTCGGCAGGGCAGGCCGTGCACGCTTGTAGACTACATGGCGACACATCAGCACGCCCCCAATGCCAACAACTTGTGGAGCTACTATGAAACCGTGCTCAACTGGGCAATGACCAATTTTGACCTGAGGCACTTTAAGCGCATCATGAAGGGGCTCGATTGGGCTAAGCTTTATGACGAATATCACAGCATGGTGCTCGACACTCAAGAGCTTGCAAGTCGCATCTCTCGACTCATGAAAGATGGCGAGATTCAACGCCCCAAGGGCATCATACCCTATGTGCTCACGGGCGACGAGCGTCACCTCGACTTGAGAGCGTTTCCCGAAGACATTAAATTGGCAGTGTGGGAGACTCAACACCACAAGTGCCCCTGTTGTGGCGAGATGTTTGACTATGAACTCATGGAGGGCGACCACATTGTGCCATGGAGCAAGGGCGGGCGCACCACCCAAGACAACTGCCAAATGCTGTGCCAAGAGTGCAACCGTCGCAAGGGTGCCCAATAGCGGCTCGCTTTCCCACTTTTTAAAAAACAATAAATCAATAAATTACACGAATTAAACGAAAGAAGAAGTGAGTGGGAAATGAGTGGGGAGTGAATGGACGATAGAGTTTGTCACTTCCCTTTCACTTCCCCTAAATTTCTTTCGTTTAATTCGTTTAATTTGTTGATTTTTAGGTGTTGAAATTCCGTAAAATCCGTGGGACTAAAAGCAAGGGCAACTCGTATTTTCTTAACTCCTTTAGCTCCTGTCTCCTTTGTATCCTCCCTAAAATGGGGTGGGGGAAAATAAAAAAGCAGATAGACTTGTTGAATTGTCTATCTGCTTGGGTTGCTTGGTAGGGACGATCGGGTTCGAACCGATGACCTCTGCAATGTGACTGCAGCGCTCTG
>CAMYCE010000020.1 GCA_947254205.1 uncultured Prevotellaceae bacterium | reverse complement strand
AGGAAAAGCCTAAGATATTTTCTTATTGCGACCTAATGACCGATTGGGGTTAAAACAGGCTCAAAGGTTGTTGTTGCACTCGATTGCGTGCCTCTTGCAGGTATTGAGCATTTTTGTCGATGCCCATCGATTGGCGATGCAGTTCGCAAGCCACTTTGCAGGTAGTGCCTGTGCCGCAATAGGGGTCGAGCACAAGCCCGCCATGGGGGCAGGTTGCCAAGATAGCAAGCCGGCACAAGTCTTCGGGAAACACGTTATATCGCTCAATGTTGCTTTTCTCGGGCAAGATAGTCCACACGTCACCCGGCATGGTGCCATTTTTGTTGTAGAGCAAAAAGTAAAATCCTTTTTCGTTGATTGATTTTGCCTTTTCCGACTTTGAGTCGAGCACTTGTCCTTGATTTTCACGCAAAAACATGCGAAAATCAGGAATCTCGCCATTGTTCACCATTGCCACCACTTGGTTGAGCCGGGCATGGGCCTGCTCTTTCTCTTGTGCAGTGAGGGCAGTTGATTGCTCAATATTGTTGCGATAGCGTGCTCCCGTCACTCCCGATGTGGTTTTGCCCTCGCCTTTGCGACGCTCGTTCATGTGGTTGAAATAGAGGCGCAATTCCTCGTCGTTATAGTAGAAATCATCGCTTTTCACAAAGTGAAACACATATTCGTGCACATTGCGCAGGTGGTCGGTCGAGCTGTCAAAACTGCTATTTTGCTTGTCCCACACCACATCGTTGCGCATCACCCACCCTTGTTCCTTAATCATGCTTAGTGCCACTTGCCATGGCAAGCCCTGCAAGGCCTTGTTGTGATAGGCATCGCCCATGTTGAGCCATAGCGACCCGCAGGGCTTGAGCACACGTTTCACTTGCCCCATCACAGCCACAATTTGTGCCACATGCTCTTCGATGTTGTCGGTTGCAATGCCATCGGTGCCATAGCGGCGCAGGCTCCAGTAGGGAGGGCAAGTCACCACGCAGTCCACGCTATCATCTTCCACTCGATTCAGCACTTCGAGGGCATCGCCCTCGTGATATTGGGGAAATGGCGTGTCGCCCAATTCTCGCACAAGTGTGCGAGGCACGATAGGGAGGAGTGGTTTACTCTCTTTGGGGGCTACCTTGGTGTAGCTTTCGGTGCCCATTGCCTTGTCGTCATTGCCCAGCTCATGGTTCAGTAGCATCAAGGCTTGGTTAGCCAGTGGGTCGTTGCCAATTTCGTTCATTGCCGTGTGGGCAAGCCACATGGCCACCAGCTCATTGCAATTGGTTTTAAACAGCCTTGCAAGTTTCATCACTTGCTCGCGCTTGGGGCGACGTTCGCCATGCTCATAGCGACTATACATGGGAATATCCACTCCAATGCATTTAGCAATTTCTTTTTGCTTCAATCCACTCTCTCGGCGCAACTGGCGCAATCGTTCAGGAAACAACATGACTCATGTTTTTTGTTCATTCCTGACAAATTTAGCCAATTCCTCCCAATTCTCCAACCCCCCTCAAAATCAATCAAAAATTGTTTTATTTAACAAAAACAAAGAAACCTAATGACCGATTGGGGTTTAATGATGCATGGTGGCTTGGGCTGTTGGTTGAGGTCACTATCAAGAAAGGGCCGGCTCGTGATGAGTAGGCCCTTGGGGTTGAGATTGTTCAATGTTTCTTGTGGTGGCAAGTGGCTAACTTTCACGCACAATGGTGCTGCCGTTGGCTTGATGGGTGGCAAGCACCAGCACCTCGGCTATCTGAACGTGTTCGGGAGCATTGGCTGCATAGGCAACAACGTCTGCGATGTCGTCACCAGTGAGGGGCTTAATGCCCTTGTAAACATTCTCGGCACGGCTCTTGTCGCCATGAAATCGCACAAGGCTGAAGTTGGTCTCCACCAGTCCGGGCTTCACATTGGTTACACGCACTGCAGTGTGTGCCAAGTCGATGCGAAGGCCGTCGGTAATTGTTTTCACGGCAGCTTTGGTGGCACAATACACGTTGCCGTTGGCATAGGCCGCATCACCAGCCACACTGCCAATGTTGATGACGTGGCCATGATTGCGCGCTACCATGGCGGGCACAACAAAGCGGGTCACGTTGAGCAGCCCTTTGATGTTGGTGTCAATCATTGTGTCCCAATCTTCAAAGTCACCTTCATACTCCTTGTTGAGGCCGAGTGCCAAACCTGCATTGTTGACCAGCACGTCAATCTTGTTCCAAGGTTCAGCGAGCGAATCGATGGCTTGGGCGGTTGCCTCTCGGTTGCGCACATCAAATGCAAGAGGCAACACGTTGGCACCCATTTGGTTGAGTTCTTCCTTCATTTCCTTTAGTTTGCCTGTGTTGCGACCATTGATAATCAAGTCATAGCCCTCGGCAGCAAACTTTCGGGCACAAGCCTGACCAATGCCACTCGTTGCCCCAGTAATAAACACTATCTTCTTCATTTTTTTATTTATTTTAAATCGTTTTTTTTTACCAGTACCTTGCCTTAAGATATTCAACCAAGGCAAAATAATCTTGTTCCGTTGATAATGACGAAAACAGGGCTGATGGGTCGACGATGGAATATTTGCTTTGGTCATTCAACATGCTTCTCCAAGTCTCTTCCATGCCCAATTAGAAATGCAAAATTTATGATGATTCAGACTAAGTAGGAAACTGGTAGCAAGGAAATCTCCCATAATTAGAAGGAGACTTCAATATTTAGCTTGCCACCTAAGCCACGCTCAACCACATCAAAAAGGGTTTTTAAGGTAATGTTCTCGCCATTACTTTCAATCTTGGATATAAAGGAGCGTTTTTTGTCAATCCTGTTAGCCAGCTGTTCCTGGGTCATGTTAAGTGATTCACGAGCTTCTCTTATCTTTAATCCCACACGCAACGATTCCAGCTCCCTCTCCAGCTCATCACGTTTAGGAGTGCCAACAGTTCCGTAATATTGTTCCTTTATCTGATCCAATGTCTTGATATTTTCCATCATCAAATAAGCCATCATATGTTACAACTTGCCTATATTTCATACAACAAATGTAATTTATAAATTACATATCTGCAAATTTAAGAGGAGAATTTTTCTAAGCCAAAAATTATGCCCCAAAAGATGACTAAATATATGCCATTTTATTATGAAAAAAGCATAAAATCTGTTCCAAACTATTTTTGGCTTAGAAAAATCTTCTTTTATGGGGGAGGGGGGATGGACTGAAAATTGGAAAGGAATTGTTGTCTATTTTTGAGTAATATGTTATATTTGCGGTGCTTTTAAAATTAATATTATGTCTTTCTCTGTTGTCTTGTGATGGAGAAGATGTGTTAAAAACTTAATACTAAAATGAAAAAACAAAGATTTGCTTTCTATTGTTGTGCTGTGCTATTGTGTGCAATCATGGCACATGGCAGTAATGTGATTACGATGAAAACAACAAAGCAGCCCGGGCAAGAAATTAAATTGCGCATGAAGGCTGCGGGTGAAGTTGCGGTAGATGGTGCCGAATTGACAACTCCTGCCGACCCAAAAGAGCTAATTTACAAGTTAAGCTCCTCTACGGTAACTATCACCGGAGATGTGACCATGCTCGATTGCTCAGAGAATGGCATCAACTCGCTCGATGTGTCGGGAAACAAAGCGTTGCAAATGCTCACCTGCTCGTGGAATGCTCTCGACACGCTCAATTTGAGCCAAAACACCTCTCTTGAATATTTGAGTTGTGGCTATAACACGATTGCTCATCTTGATGTTACTAAGAATAGCTCATTGAAAGTGCTCAACTGCTTTTGCAACCACATGAAGTCGCTCACATTACCGCAAAACAGCAATGCGCTCAATGTGGTTGATTGCTCTATCAACGATCTCAAAAGCCTTGATTTTAGCAATTTGCCCATGCTCAATTTTGTGTCGTGTTTTAGAAACGAGTTGAAAGGTGAGGCTATGGACATCATGATTGCTTCGCTCACCGACCGCTCCCAAATCAACAATATCATGGGCGACTTGAACATTTATGCCGACACCGAGCCGGGCAATCCCGACAAGAATGTGTGCACCAAGTTGCAGGTAGAGCAAGCTGTGGCTCGCTTTTGGCAACCCAAAACATTTGACATGGAGAAAATGGAATGGGTGAATTATGCTGGCACCGAAGCTCCCAGCACCATCAAACTCACCACAGCAAAGAATGCAGGCGAGACTGTTAAATTTCTCATCACCGCCAATGGCGATTACATGGTCGATGGAGCAACGTTTAAAGGCAAAGTCACCGAGTATGGCGAAACACTGAGCGAATACACCTTAAATAAGCAGTCGCTCACGATAACAGGCGATGTCACCATCTTTGGTTGTGGCTACAATAAGGTGACAACCATTGATGTGAGCCAAAATGCCATGCTCAAAGAGTTGAATTGCTCTTATAACTCAATTCAAGAGCTCAATGTTTCCAAAAATCCTCAATTGGAATTTTTGAACTGCTATTCCAATCAGTTGAGCAATTTGAGCCTTAGCGCCAATCAAAAATTAAAATATCTTGATTGCCATAGCAACAAGCTCACCTCTATTTCACTTGAAAATTGCACAAAGCTCGAAGAGCTTGATTGCTCCAACAATACTTTCAACGATAATGGTTTGAATTTAAGCAAAAACACTTCGCTCACCTATCTCTATTGCCAAGGCAACGGACTCAAGGCATTGTCGCTTGCTGGTAACAAAAAACTTGCTTCGCTGTTTTGTGCAAGCAATGCCTTGCAAGTACTCGACTTGACGGCAAATGTTGCTCTCCAAACTCTTGGTTGCTCAAAAAACAACATTAACGGACAAAACATGGACAACATGATTGCTTCGCTATGCGACAGGAGCAATGAAACCAAGAAAGGAAAGCTCTATGTGTTTGACGACACTCCCGAAGATATTCAAGAGCAAAATGTGTGCACCACAGTGCAAGTTGATGCAGCCAAATCAAAAGGTTGGCTTGCCAAGCGCTACAACCCCAATGAAATGACATGGGACGACTATGAGGGCAGTGCTTCGGCAGTGAATGCTTTGCACAACGATGCTCTTGAGGTTGTGGCCATCTACAACATCATGGGGCATCGCCACACCCAATTGCAACCCGGAGTGAATATCGTGAAAATGAGTGATGGTAGCACCCGAAAGATTTATAACCTAAATAATTAACCATAAAAAAGAAGTTTATGACAAACAAAAAACACTGAAACAGATGCTGCTATTGGGCATCTGCACGATGGCTTTTTTTCCCATGAAAGCTGGAGACCTACTTTGGTATCTTGTAGTCGACGATGCCAAGCGCGTTGAAATCAATGAGTTGATTGAAAATTGCGACTGGCAATGGACTGTGAAGGGCGAATCGGTGACTGGCTATGAAATCACAAGTAAGAAAAACGGCAAATCAATCTTCCAGCCAACTCCGGGAGTTTATATTGGCGAGAATCTCATTTTGCCCGGGAAAAGTGGTGTGTATTGGAGTTCGAAGATTCACGAAGACCTTGGCTTTGCCTACAATTTGAATATTGGCAAATATCGCTATGAATGGTATTGGGGCATTTTTGAACGTGGTTTCTCGGTGCGTCCGGTGCAGAAGAATAAATAGTAACAAGACGATATAGGCATAACAACAATAAAGGTCGCAGGTGTTGAACCGCGACCTTTATTAATGATATTGTGTTGCTTGTGTAGTTGTTGCCCACCGGTGTGGGGGGCAATAATCTTTACTCTCAATTATTCGGCAACAACTTCAAATGGAATTTCCACAGCCACTTCTTTGTGAAGACGCACGATGGCTTCATATTTGCCAATTTCTTTTACTGCGCCTTTGAGAGAAATGATCTTGCGGTCGATGTTGTGACCCAACTTTTCGAGAGCCTCAGCAATTTGAATATTGGTAACCGAGCCAAAGATTGTGCCAGTTGCACCAACCTTTGCGCCAATAGTGAGTGAAACATCTTTGAGAGTTTCGGCAATAGCTTCGGCATCGGCTTTAATTTTTGCAATCTTGTGGGCTTGTTGTCTTTGGTTTTCGGCGAGAACTTTGAGAGCCGAGGGTGAAGCCATGATGGCTTTGCCTTGTGGAATCAAATAGTTGCGGCCGTAACCATTCTTTACTTCAACAACGTCATCCTTGTATCCAAGGTTGGCGACATCTTCTTTTAATATGATTTTCATAAAAAATTCCTCCTGTTTTAATTATTTCATCAAATCGGTAACATAGGGGAGCAAAGCCAAGTGACGAGCACGTTTAACGGCTTGAGCAACTCTTCTTTGGAACTTCAGTGAAGTACCGGTGATGCGGCGAGGCAAGATTTTTCCCTGCTCGTTCAAGAATTTCTTGAGGAATTCTGGGTCTTTGTAGTCGATATACTTAATGCCACTGCGCTTGAAACGGCAATATTTTTTCTTCTTGGTGTCCACCGATAGTGGAGTAAGATAACGGATCTCTGATTGTGATTGTGCCATAAATAAAAATCCTCCTTGATTTATTCGTTAGTTTTTTCTTCTTGGGCTGTCTCGGCTGCAACTTCGGCAGTAGCAGGTTCTTCAGCCTTTGCGCTCTCTTGAACATTCTTTTTCATGCCACGACGCTTGGCTGCATATTCGGCTGCATATTTGTCGAGGTGGAAAGTCAAGAAACGAATCACTTTCTCGTCGCGACGGAAAGCGGTTTCGAGCTTCTTCACAATGGTGGGTTCACCGTCGAATTCAATCAAAGTGTAGAATCCGGTTGTCTTCTTTTGAATAGGGTAGGCGAGTTTGCGCATGCCCCAGTTTTCTTCGTTAACAATAGTAGCACTATTGTCGGTGAGAACTTTTTTGAATTTCTCTACCGCTTCCTTCATCTGTGGCTCAGACAAAACGGGAGTTAAAATGAAAACGGTTTCGTAATGATTCATAAAAACTTAAAATTAATTATTAATGATAATTTTGCTTTTCTTCAAAAAGCGGTGCAAAGATAGTGGTTTTCTTCCACAATTCCAAGTGGTTGTCACTCATTTCTTGAGTAAAATGAGCGACAAGGGCTTGAAAGAGTGTTTCCTGCTATTGCTGTTTTGCTAAGTCGGCATCAATCAACGCCTTGATTTCTTGCTTGGTTTGCAAGCCCACCATTTCGTGAGGTTTGCCATTTTGGGGGTAGAAAACCACATAGGGAATGTTGCGAATGCCCATGGCGCGTGCCAATGCTTTGTTTTCATCAACATCGATGCTGTAGAATTCTACTTTGCCTTTGTATTCTTGAGCCAACTCTTCGAGAATGGGAGCCAGTTGGCGGCAAGGGCCACACCACACTGCATTGAAGTCTACGATAGCGAGCTTGTCGCCTTTTTTGAGTTGTTGCTCAATGTCATAAACTTGGCTTGCAAATGTTTTTTGGTCGATGGCTTGAACTTTGCCTCCCTCGGCTGCCTTGGCCATGAAAGGAATGGCAAGCATGATGAGAGCCAAAACTATTAATTTCATCTTTGTCATAATCGTTTGAAATTTTAAAAATGTGAGTATTATATTGTAAATATGTGATGTCTTGTAGTGTTGTTATTGATGCTCTTTGTGCAAGAGGTCATTGACCTTTTTCACTGGCTTGAATGTGCCGGAGGGCACTTCAATAAACACTGTGTTCCAATCGCTCATTGCACCATTCCACAAGCCGGGCAATTCAAGGGCTTTAATGTCGACCCCATCTTTCGACTTTTGGCTTATGAAACCAGTGTCACTATCAATAAACTCTTTTAAGTTGAATTTATTGCCTTTGTAGTCTTTGAGGTAGCACACAAGGTCAACAGGGTTGAAGTGGGTGCCACTGTGCATGATGGCCATGTTGTGGGCATCGTTGGGGTCGATTTGCGCCGATTCCAAAATTTGAGGCGAGTAGCTACCATCGTTATTATAGGCAAGATAGGGCCCGCCGCCGGGCTCTCCCTCATTTTTCACCATGCCACACACCCTGATGGGGCGATTGAGCTTGTGTTGCAAATAGAGCTTGAGTTGCTCTTGTGTCATGTCGTGAGTGCTTGAGTTGTGGGTGCACAATTCTTGCTCCACAAATTGCAGTGTCGAGTTTAGTGTTTCTTGCGAGGGTTGTGTGGCCTCAAGGGCGGTGAGATGTTGTGTGATTTTTTCTTGCAACATCACCAAGTAGCCTGCCAGTATTTTCTTGTAGCGCACTGTGTTGTGTCGGCATTTCGACACCACCACATTGTCAACATTTTTAATAAACACAACTTGGGCTTGCCGCTCGTTGAGGTTTTCGATGAGAGCACCATGCCCGGCGGGTCTAAACAGGAGGTTGCCTTGCGAGTCACGATAGGGCTTGTTGTCAAGAGTCACGGCAATGGTGTTGGTCGATGCTTGTTGCTCCGATAGTGTGACGCAGTAGTTCACACCCCATATCTTTTGATAGCGTGGCACTTTGAGTTTGAGCATGTGCTCAAAGTTGGCTTTGTGCTCCGGCGATACAGTGAAGTGAATATTCACAGCCTTGTTGGCTTGGGTGGCATATTGTGCCCCCTCTTCGAGATGCTCCTCAAGTGGAGTGTGGGCATCGGCTCCGGGCACTTTGTGAAACTTGAGCAAGGCTTTGGGCAGGGCACCATAGTTCAACCCCTCGTTGCCAAGAAGCAACTGTGCCACCTTGCGATATTGTTTCTCTTGAAGTAGTGTGTCGATGTTGTGTCCACACGATGCCATGCACGCCTTGTTGAGGTCGTGGAAAAATGCAAAGTGCGCAATGTTGTCAAAAAACTGCTTTTCGGCATCGGTGCTGTATGCCGGGGCTTGCGAGTTGATAAAAGCAAAAAGAGCTTTAAACATGCGGCTGGCAGCTCCCGATGCAGGCACAAATTTCTCTACCTCACCATTGTTTTGCAAAAAAGCACGCCACGCCTTGAGGCACGCCTTGCACTCTTTGTCGCTCAATTGCTTGATGCCATTGCCAAGACTTGCCACCGAGTGAATTTTAAGGAAAGGAAAACCAGTTTCAAAGCGATTTAGTTGTTGTTCTAAATCGGCAGTGGTGATGCCTTGGGCAAGCATGGCTTGTTGATCTTTTTCGCTTAGCATATTCAATCTCCTTTTTTACTCATTAACCAAAAAACACAATTGGTTATAAGAACTTATAACTATTTTTCTTTGCTAAGTTAAGCATAAAATTTTACTTTTGAGCTAAATTTAAAGATTAATAAGAATTATGCAGGAGCCTATTTATTTTACAGCCGAAGAGAAGCAAAGTGTGCTCGATAGTGTTAAAGTGCTATTGAGATTATTACAAAATCAAGTCTCTATCAGCGACATCAATATGCTCCACAACATTGTTAAAAAGGGTGCCGACGATGATTGTTGCCAGCGCGATAAATTTGGCATTAATCCCGTGTTTCGCACACTCTCTACTGCTCGATTGCTCAATGAGCTCATTGCTCCCGATCGCAACATGACCATTGCCACACTGCTCTATAATCTCATAAGAGAGCAATATCTAACCGAGCAAGATGTTGAGCACCTTTTTGGGCACGACGTTTTTAAATTGGTGCACGGGTTGATGAAGGTGGCACAACTCTACCAAAAGCAGGCTGCCGTTGAAGATGATAATTTTCATAAATTGCTATTGACTTTTGCCGACGACATCAGGGTGATTATTATCATGATTGTCGATAGGCTCAACCTGATGCGTCTCATCAATCGACACCCCAATCAAAAGTTTGTGCACGACATTTCGGCCGAGGCTCGCTATCTTTATGCACCTTTGGCTCACCGCCTTGGGCTATATACAATAAAATCAGAACTTGAGGATCTCTCGCTCAAGTATCTCAATCGCAGGGTCTACAAGCAAATTGCCCACATGCTCAACGAAACCAAGAGGCAGCGCGACGCCTATGTTGGCGATTTCATCAAGCCCATAGAGCACGCATTGCTCAATTCGGGCTTGAAATTTGAAATCAAGGGGCGCACCAAGTCGATTAATAGCATATGGAACAAAATGAGGAAAAAAGATGTCGACTTGAAAGGCATGTACGATCTCTTTGCCATTCGCATCATTCTTGACTCCCGGCCTGCCGATGAGAAAAAAGAATGTTGGATTGCCTATTCGATAGTTACCGACATCTACACTGCCAATATTTCACGGCTCAAAGACTGGATCACGATACCCAAGTCAAATGGCTATGAATCGCTACACATCACAGTAAAAGGCCCCGATGACAAATGGGTGGAAGTGCAAATTCGCACCACTCGCATGGACGAAGTGGCCGAGCGAGGCTTGGCTGCCCACTGGAAATATAAAGGCATCAAGAGTGAGGGCAATGTCGACCTGTGGATGAACAATGTGCGTGAGGTGCTTGAGGCCGGTAGCAATGGACAGATGGAACTCATCAGGGGCATGAACATGAATCTCTATGACAAAGAAGTGTTTGTGTTCACTCCCAAAGGCGATCTTTTCAAGCTTCCACAAGGAGCCTCGATTCTCGACTTTGCTTTTCAGGTGCATTCCAAGGTGGGAGCCTCTTGCACAGGTGGCATTGTTGATGGCAAAAACCAAAAACTCAACTATAAACTCAAAAGTGGCGACACCGTTGAAATTGTCACTGCTTCCAATCAAGTGCCACGGCTCGATTGGCTCAACTTTGTGGTCACCTCCAAGGCTCGCAACAAAATCAGGCAGGCCATCAATGAGTCGCAGCAGGTCAAGGTCGATTTGGCTCGCGAAATGCTGCGTCGCAGGTTTAAAAACCGCAAAATTGAGTGGGACGAGGGCAATGTGACTAAACTCTCAAAAAAAATGGGTTTCAAGTCGCTCACCGACTTCTATGTAGATCTTGATGAAGGCAATGTTGATGTGGGTGAGGTGATAGAGCGATACATTGCCTTTGAACGCAAGCAAAATGAGACCCCGGTCAATGCTCCTCACGAAGCAGCCGAGAATTTTGTGCTTCAAAGCAAGGGAAGCGACGACGACAAAGCCGAAACCGATGACATTCTCATCATTGGCAACAACGTGAAGGGCATCAACTACAAGCTCTCAAAGTGTTGTAATCCCATTTTTGGCGACAGCATTGTGGGTTTTATTGCCAGTGATGGAGCCATTAAAATTCATCGCACCGATTGTGGCAACATCAAGCACTTGATCGAGAAATACCCCTATCGTGTCATTCAGTCGCAATGGTCGGGCAAGCTGGGCAAGCAATTTGCAGCAACGCTCAAGGTCATTGGCCACGACGACATTAGCATCATCACCAACATCACCTCTCTCATTGGCAAAGAGGGCGACACCGTGTTGCGCAACATCACAATCAACTCTCAAGGCAACTATTTTGAGGGTTTCCTTGTGATAGGAGTGGGCAGCATTGCCATGCTCGATGGTCTCATCAAGAAAATCAAAAACCTCAAGGGTGTGAAAGAAGTGATGCGTGTGAGCAACTAAACATTTTTTATCGCGAGGCTGGTAGCCCCCATAATCCCACATTGTTGTTGCATGGTTTCAAAGGAATTTATCTCGTTGTCAAAAAAATATATTGATGGTTCTGTCGTTAAACCCCAATCGGGCATTAGGTTTCTTGGTATTTGACAATTTATTTTGAGGAGTTTTTGATTGATTTTGAGGGCGTTTAGCGGGCTAAATAACCGAAAAAAACAGTCAAAAAGAACCAAAATAAATGGCAAAGATGAAGAAAAACCCAAAATATTATCTTCATGCGGCCTAATGACCGATTTGGGTTGAAAAGAAGAGAAAATTCTAAAAAGCTATATTAGTATCAGTTTTGTTTGGAGGTCGATTGCCGTGATGGCAAGCGACCTCTTTTGAAATTTATTATCCCTCTTTCGCTGGTATTGCTGTAGAGTTGCAATTTTGTCCATTCTATTATTGACAATGTGTAAAAAGCAATGCAATTTCTTGGTAGGAAATGTAAAAAAAATTAATTTTGCATCAAGGAGTTTCGAAAAATGAATTGAAGCAACACACAATTGGGAGTTATTGATGTGATATTTGGCGGAAATCTGCTTAGTTGTCCATCACCACTGCTTGATTGATGTTTTTTTTGACTCAAAGTAAAATTACCCCCCCCCCCCTCTTTTATGGCAGAGAAATTTGGAAAAACATGGTGGGGCGATGCATGGCTACAGTCGCTCACACATATAGATTATGCCAATCGCATACCACGAGGAGCACGATATGCGCGCAATGGTTCGGTGACAGAAATCAAGGTCCTGAACAACGTAATAAAGGCGAAAGTGCAAGGTAGCCGTCGCAAGCCTTACACCGAAACCATCACAATACCAGAGTTTAGCAACCAAGAAAAATCGCGCCTGATAGATGCACTCGTGGCTTACCCTGCTATCATCTGCAATCTGCTCGACCGCAAGTTAGATGCCGAGGTGCTCGACATAGCAAAGCAGTGTGACGTGAAGATTTTTCCTTCACGATGGGACGACCTGAAGATGAGCTGCAGTTGTCCCGATTGGGCTGTGCCATGCAAGCACTTGGCGGCTGTGGTGTATATGATGAGCAAGGAGATCGACAACAACCCTTTTCTCGTGTTTGAGATGCACGGGCTCGACATCATTGGCGAACTGGAAACACGTGGCATCTATGCCAACAAGGCAAAGGAAACGGTAGAAGTGCCGTTGATCGACGATGTGGTAGCTTTACAAAAGACCCCAGCCGAGATAGCTACAACAGCATCATTCAAGCGCATCGACTTCAGCAAGTTGGACGATCGCACCAATATTCTCCTGCTCCTGCTTCCCGATAATCCTTCATTCTCTACCCATGGCAATTTCAAACAGGTATATGCGACTGCCATTGCTAAGGCACAGAAGAAACTTGAACGATTGATGGCAGGCCGACTATCTGCCGAGGAAGTATTTGCCGAGGGAAAGAGTGGCTTTGAACTGACACTCGACAGCGAGATGCCAATTGTTTTGAGCGACCGGCATCTCGATGCCTATGCCATAGCGTTGCTGGGCATGAATGCCGATTTTTTGCCCGACTACAACCAGAGTGTGATAGCCAACCATCAGGCTCTTCATGCTGCCATGCATCTGCTGAAGATAGGAAGCATAGCACCTTGTATTGTCAAAAACGCAAAGAGCTTTAATAGCATCTTGTGGTTTCCTGCCGAGATAGATGTTCAAGCAAAACGTGTGGTGGGGCAGTTGGCCGAAATCGTGCCTGCTAATTTGATTGGCCTGCCACACAAAAAGCAGACGCTCTATCCTCAAAAACCTGCTCGCGTGCTTGTTTCGCTCTACCTCGATTTGCTAATGGAGCGGCTGACGGCCGATTATGATGGCGATGATATAGAATTCATGTTCTTCAACCGTCGCACGGTGAAGTTTGAAGCTATAGGGCAGAAGGAAACGCCCGGAGCCATCAAGTCGTGGTGTGACCATCTGCAAGTTTCGCAAACACGCTGGCAACCAGTATTCAACATCACTGAAGACGAGGAAAGCCAACTCTTCAACCTCTCGCTTGCTGTTTGCGACCGCGAGCATGTGGCCGAGGTGCCAGTGCCTTTGAGCGACATCTTGCAATTGAAGAAATTTGAGAAGTCTCGCTTCGAGATGCTACGCTCGTTTTCTTTGCTCTCTGTGCTGATGCCCGAAGTGAACACCTATATAAATAAAGGTGCCAAGCAATTCATTGTCTACAACTACCGGTCGTTTGTTGTTTTCCTTCTTGAGGTGATACCTACCATGCAAATGCTCGACATCAAAGTGTTCATGCCCAAGTCGCTCACCACCCTGCTTCGTCCAAAGCCAACTATTCGGGTGTCGGTCAAGCAAAAGAATAAATCGATGTTTGGCCTTGCCGATTTGCTACAGTTCTCGTGGGAGGTTGCTCTTGGCGACAATGTGCTGTCGATTGATGAGTTCAACCAATTGTTGGTTGGCAGCAATGCCTTGCTGAAGTTCAAGGGCCAGTTTGTCTATACTTCGGCTGAGGACATGAAGCGCTTGCATGATGCCATGTTGAAGGACGGGCAGCTGAGCGACGGACGATTGCTACAAGCTGTTCTTTCCGGCGAATATGGATCTGCTCCGGTTCAACTATCTGCCGAAGTAAAGGAACTCATAAAGGAACTGACCAAGCAGGACGTCATTCCTGCGCCAACGTCGCTCTGCGCCACCCTCCGTCCTTATCAGGAGCGTGGTTATTCGTGGCTATATCGCAACATGCGCATCGGCTTCGGCTCAATACTTGCCGACGATATGGGTCTTGGTAAAACGCTACAAGCCATTTCACTCTTGCTCAAACTGAAAGAAGATGGTGCATTGAGCGAGAAGCGTGCGCTTATTGTTGTGCCAACAGGTTTGCTCACCAACTGGCAGGCCGAGATTTCTCGCTTTGCACCACAACTCTCGTGCGAGGTCTATCATGGCAATGCACGTTCGCTCAAGTTGTTTGCTTCCGATATTCTCCTCACCACCTATGGCATGGTGCGCAGAGATGCCACAAAATTGAAGAAGCTACCATGGCGAGTGATGGTGATCGACGAGGCGCAGAATATCAAGAATCAGAACGCACAGCAAACAAAGGCAATATCCTCTATTGCAGCCGACACGCACATCGCCCTCAGCGGTACACCTGTAGAAAACCGTCTGTCGGAATTTTGGAGCATAATGAACTACACCAACCATGGTTATTTGGACACGCTCAAGGACTTCAATGAACGTTTCACAAAGCCTATTCAGCAGAATGGCGATGAGGCTTGCGCCGAGCGTTTTCGTCGTGTTACAGCTCCATTCATGATGCGCCGCATGAAGACCGACAAATCTATCATAAACGACCTGCCCGACAAGATAGAGATAAACGACTATGTTGCGCTCTATCCCGAGCAAGCAGCACTATATCAGTCAACTCTTGACGAGGCGATGACCGTTATCGAAGGCATGGATACTGCCGACAACAAGCAACTCTTCGAGCGTAGTGGACTCATTCTTCAAATGATTCTCGCTCTCAAGCAGATATGCAATCATCCTGCTCAATATCTCAAAAATGGCGATGAGCGTGCCGAGCTGTCAGGCAAAGTGGAAATGCTACTCGACAACATACAGAGCATTGTGGATGCCGGCGAGAAAGTCATAGTGTTCACGCAGTTCAAGGCGATGGGCGATATGCTCGTGAAGTTCATTGCAGAGCGCACAGGGCGTGAGCCAATGTTCTACCATGGCGGTTGTAGTGTGAAACAACGCAGCGAGATGGTTGACCGCTTCCAAAACGGCAAGCAAGACAAGGTGTTCATTCTCTCACTCAAAGCTGCAGGCACAGGTCTCAACCTCACAGCAGCATCACACGTCATACACTACGACCTCTGGTGGAATCCTGCCGTTGAAGCCCAAGCAACCGACCGTGCCTACCGCATCGGGCAGACCAAGAACGTCATGGTGCACCGTTTCATCACCCAAGGCACCTTTGAGGAGAAAATCGACCATATGATTCAGGAGAAGAAGCACCTTGCCGACATGACCGTAGCCAGTGGCGAGAGCTGGATAGGCAAACTCAGCAATAAGGAACTACGCGAATTGTTTTAACCCAAATCGGGCATTAGGTTTCTTGGTATCAAATCATAGCACTGTCCTAATTTCTATCTCCTTTTTTGTATCACTGTAACATTTTTCGGTTATAGCAGAGCATGAAGAGGACTTTTGCCCACTTTTGTGTCTGATTATGAATCAATAGCTTGTAATTCTGTGTCACCTAATTTGGGGTGACACAATGTAAAGGAAAAAGCAAAGTTCTGAACTTGGGTTCAGAACTTTGCCAGCGGGAGAGTGATGGGGGAACTATGCTGCTACACTTGCTTGCCGTTGAGGTAGACTGCCTCGATAATGGGTGTGGTGTAGGCATAGGGAATGAAGTCGAGCGAAGGAATTGGGCGAGTGATATAGAAGTTGGCTACTTTGCCCACGGCAATGCTACCGTAGTCCTTGCTCAAGCCCATGGCATAGGCACCATTGATGGTGGCGGCGTTGAACGCCTCGGCAGGTTGCAGGCGCATCTTGATGCAGGCAAGCGAAACCACAAATTTCATGTCGCCCGATGGGGTTGAACCGGGATTGTAGTCGCTGGCGATGCTCACGCCCAAGCCCGCTTCAATCATTTTGCGAGCAGGAGCAAAGGGCATGTTCAAGAAAAAAGAAGTGCCCGGCAAGGCTGTGGGCGAGGTGTCGCTGTCGCGCATCATCTCGATGTCTTCGTCGGTCATGCTCTCAAGGTGGTCTACCGAGAGGGCACCGTGCTTCACAGCCACCTCTACGCCACCACTGGGTGCAAGCTCTTGACCATGAATTTTGCCACGCATGCCATATTTTGCACCGGCATCGAGAATGCGAGCCGTTTCTTGAGGCGTGAAGAAGCCCTCGTCGCAAAACACGTCGACATAGTCGGCGAGCTGCTCGGCGGCAACGGCAGGTATCATTTCATTGACCACGAGGTCTACATAGTCGCTTTGGCGGCCAGCATAGGCACGGCCCACAGCGTGGGCACCCAAGAAGGTTGAAACCACCTTGATGGGCGACGATTGCTTGATGCGGCGAATCACGCGCAACATTTTCAACTCGTCTTCGGTAGTCAATCCATAGCCACTCTTGATTTCGAGGCAACCGGTGCCCTTGGCAATGACTTCGCGCACACGCATCATCGATTGCTCATAGAGCTCGTCTTCGCTCATCTCGTGCAAGCGGTCGGCACTGTTGAGAATGCCACCACCACGGCGAGCAATCTCGGCATAGGAGAGCCCGTTGATTTTGTCGACAAACTCTTGCTCACGGCTACCAGCATTCACAAGATGGGTGTGGGAGTCGCAAAACGAGGGCATGATTGTGCCACCCTTGGCATCGATGCGCTCAACATCGCTTGCTACTTGGGGCATTTCACTCATGGGGCCAAAGGCGGCAATCTTGCCGTCTTCGATGAGGAGATAGGCATCGTTGATGCTTTCAAAGCGTGCCATCTCCTTGCCTTTTAAACGAAGGCGACCCTCGCGGTCGATACCCGCCAGAGTCGCCACGTTATAAACTAACGTTTTAGTCATTTACGCAAGAATTGAATTGAATTTTCAATGTGTGGGAACATGACTTGGTCGTTGTCGATGAAGGGCACCACCTTGCGATATTCGTCATGAATCTTCATGATGGCAGGCGACGACTTCAATGGCTTGCGGAAGTCGAGAGCTTGAGCTGCATTGAACAACTCGATGGCCAGCACACGCTCGGTGTTGAGAATCACCTTGCGCAACTTGATGGCTGCATTGGCACCCATGCTCACGAGGTCTTCTTGGTCTTGGCACGAGGGCACATTGTCAATTGAGGCAGGCACGGCAAATGTTTTGTTGAGCGACACCACCGATGCAGCTGTGTATTGTGCAATCATGAAACCGCTGTTAAGACCTGGCTTGGCCACCAAGAAGTCGGGCAACTCGCGCAAGCCCGACACAAGGCGATAGATGCGACGCTCGCTGATGTCGGCAAGTTCGCTCATGGCAATCGACAAGAAGTCCATGGGCAGAGCGATAGGCTCGCCGTGGAAGTTACCGGCCGAGATGATGAGGTCTTCGTCGGGGCACACGGTGGGGTTGTCGGTAGCAGCGTTGATTTCAATGTCGATCACGCTTTCCACATAGCGCAATGTGTCTTTCACAGTGCCATGCACTTGAGGCACGCAACGGAAAGAGTAGGGGTCTTGCACATGCTCTTTGTGGCGAGCAATGATTTCGCTACCGGCAAGCATCTCGCGCATGCGTGCAGCAGTCTCGATTTGACCCTGATGGGGGCGCACTTGGTGCACAGCATCGGTGAAGGGTTCGATGCGACCGTCAAAAGCGTCGAGCGACATGGCGGCAATCTCGTCGGCCCACTTGCTCAATCGCTTGGCGTTGATAATCGACCACACGGCTTGCGCACTCATGTTTTGTGTGCCATTGAGCAGGGCAAGGCCTTCTTTGCTTGCCAGCTCAATGGGTTGCCAGTTCATTTTCTTGAGCATTTCGGCACCGGTAATCACCTTGCCTTCAACCTCAACTTCGCCAAGGCCCACCAGTGGCAAGCTCATGTGTGCCAGTGGCACCAAGTCGCCCGAAGCTCCGAGCGAACCTTGCTCGTAGACAACGGGAATGAAGTTGTTGTTATACATGTCGACGAGGCGTTGCACAGTGTCGAGTTTGCTACCGCTGTAGCCATAGCTCAACGACTGAATCTTGAGCAACATCATCATTTTCACAATGTCGTTGCTCAATCGCTCACCCACGCCACAAGCGTGCGACATGATGAGGTTTACTTGCAACTGCGAGAGTTGGTCTTTGCTAATCGACACCTTGCACAACGAGCCAAAACCGGTGGTCACGCCATAAACAGGCACATCGAGTTTAGCAATTTTCTCGTCGAGATAGGTGCGACAACGCTCAATGCGTTTTTTGGCATCTTCGCTCAATTCGAGCTTATAGTCTCCATAAACAATCTCGCCAATTTGGTCGACGGTGAGATGATCGGCACTTATTTGATGAATCATAGTTTTAAAGAATTGTTGATGTTAAAATTTCAAATTTTCGATAAGATTGTCGTCTACCAAGTTGGGCATAGTTACTTGGAAATTGGGGGTGCGCTCCATTTCGCGGGCAATGGCGTCCATCGAGCCCTTGTTGCGAGCCCACGAGCGACGTGTGATGCCATTGTTCACGTCCCAGAATAGCATGTTCTTGATGCGACGGTCACATTCTTCGCTACCATCGAGCACCATGCCAAAGCCTCCGTTCATCACTTCGCCCCAGCCTACACCGCCACCGTTGTGAATGCTCACCCAAGTGGCACCGCGGAACGAGTCGCCAATCACGTTTTGCACAGCCATGTCGGCACAGAATTGTGAACCGTCATAGATGTTGCTGGTTTCGCGGAAAGGCGAGTCGGTGCCCGACACGTCGTGGTGGTCACGACCCAGCACCACGGGAGCACTGATGCGACCCTCGCGAATGGCTTTGTTAAATTCAAGAGCTATGCGAATGCGGCCTTCGGAGTCGGCATAGAGAATGCGAGCTTGCGAGCCCACCACCAGCTTGTTTTTGCCGGCTTCGCGTATCCAGTGCAGGTTGTCGTCGAGCTGTCCGTGAATGTCTTCGGGAGCAGTCTTGAGCATGTCGGCAAGCACATCGGTAGCCAATTGATCGGTAACTTCAAGATCCTTGGGATCGCACGAGGTGCAAGCCCAACGGAAGGGACCAAAACCATAGTCAAAGAACATGGGGCCCATGATGTCTTGCACATAGGAGGGATAGCGGAAGTGCTTCTCGTCTTTCATGATTTCGGCACCGGCACGGCTCGACATGAGCAAGAAGGCATTGCCATAGTCAAAGAAATACATGCCTTGAGCGGTGAGCTTGTTGATAGCAACCACTTGGCGACGCAACGAGGCAAACACTTGCTCTTGAAATTTCTCGGGATCTTCGGACATCATGCGGTTTGACTCTTCGAGAGTCATGCCCACGGGGTAGTAGCCACCGGCATAGGGGTTGTGGAGCGAGGTTTGGTCGCTACCCAAGTCAACCTGAATGTTCTCGGCAGCAAGACGTTCCCACAAGTCAACCACATTGCCCACATAGGCCATCGACACCACGCGCTTTTCTTCAACTGCCTTCTTGATGGCAGGAATCAGCTCGTCGAGGTTGTGGTGCAACTCGTCGACCCAACCTTGAGCATGACGCTTCTCGGCTGCGAGGGGGTTGATTTCGGCAACCACGCTCACCACTCCGGCAATGTTGCCAGCCTTGGGCTGAGCGCCCGACATGCCACCCAAGCCCGATGAAACAAACAGGGGCATTTTGCGGTCTTTGCTCGAGCCCAGCACCTTGCGAGCTGCGTTGAGCACTGTGATGGTGGTGCCATGCACAATGCCTTGGGGGCCGATATACATGTAGCTACCGGCTGTCATTTGGCCATATTGGCTCACACCCAGTGCGTTGAAGCGTTCCCAGTCGTCGGGTTTCGAGTAGTTGGGAATCACCATACCATTGGTCACAACCACGCGAGGAGCATTCTTGTGTGAGGGGAACAAGCCCAGAGGGTGTCCGCTATACATGGCAAGCGTCTGCTCATCGGTCATTTCGCTCAAGTATTTCATCACGAGGCGATATTGTGCCCAGTTTTGGAACACGGCGCCATTGCCACCATAGGTGATGAGCTCATGGGGGTGTTGTGCCACTGCAGGGTCGAGGTTGTTTTGAATCATCATCATGATGGCGGCTGCTTGGCGGCTACGATGTGGATACTCGTCGATGTGACGGGCATGCATGGCATAGCGTGGACGCAGGCGATACATGTAGATGCGACCATAGGTCTTCAACTCGTTCATGAACTCAGGGATGAGTTGCTCGTGCAACTCTTTGGGAAAGTAGCGCAGGGCGTTGCGCAGTGCCAGCTTTTTCTCTTCGGCAGTGAGAATGTCTTTGCGTTTGGGCGCATGGTTCACTGTGGTGTCGTAGGGTTGGGCCTCAGGCAACACTTGTGGAATACCAGCCCTTATGTCGGCTTGAAATTCTTGTAATGTCATTGTTTTCAAGTATATAATTAGTGTGTTAGTTGATTACAATTTAGCGTTCACAATAGCAGTGATTTCGGCTTCGGCTGCATTGGCTTTCTCGATGAGCTCGTTGGCTTCGGCAATGAGTTTGTCGGCCATTTCGCGGTCGGTGAGTGAGCCTGCGTTGATTTTCACGTTCATGCCGGCACCCAGCACAGCAGCGCGTGCGGCAAGAGCACCCACACCAGCGTCCGACACACTATTGGGGTTGCCAATCTCGGCCATGGCTTTGCACAACTCAAACACCTTGAACGACTCTTGCATGGTGTGCAAGGGCACTTGTGAGGCATAGAGTGTGGCGGCTTGAATGGCGGCCGTGCGAGCGGCTTTGTCTTCATCGGTCTTCTTGGGCAAGCCAAAGGCAGCCATAATGCGGTTGAAGGCTTCGGTGTCTTCGTCAACAAGGTGCAACAATTCGCCCATCAAGGCTTGACCCTTGTCGGCCCATTGGCTAAATTCGTTCCAGCGCTCGTCCCAACCGGGCTTGTGGCTCGAGAGGTTGGCAACCATGCCACCCAGTGCAGCACCCAGTGCACCCATGTAGGCAGCAATTGTGCCACCGCCGGGAGCGGGCGATTCACGTGAAGTTTCGTGAGCAAATCCCTTGACGGTGAGGTCCACGAGTTTTTTGCCCGTGTTGTCGCCTTCACACAAGTATTCAATCACTTTTTCGCGAGGATTGAAGGGCTTGAGGTCGTCGAGGCCCATCGACTTGATGGCCACTTGAATAATATCTTCTTCGGGAATACCGGTTGAGCGTTGTTGTTTTTCGAGATAGTATTTACCGGCTTCGATGAGTGTGCGCTTGGGAATGAGACCCACAATCTCGGTACCGGTCACTCTGATACCACGGTTTTGAGCGCAACGGCACACCTCGTCAAATGCCACGTGCAATGGGGTCACGTCGATGTCGGTAATGTTCATCGACACTTGAGCAATGCCATATTCGTCGATAAACCAGCCAATAGCCTTGGTGCCCTTGAGCGTACCGGGTATCATCTTATTTTTGCCGTTCTCGTCTTTCATGATTTTGCCGGTGATGGGGTTGCCCTCACGCTGTGGGCGACCTTTTTCACGCACGTCAAAGGCGATGGCATTGGCACGGCGAGTTGAAGTGGTGTTGAGGTTGAAGTTGGTGGCAATCAAGAAGTTTCTTGCACCCACTGCAGTGCAACCGCTGCGTTGTGCACGCTCGTCGATGGGGCGTGCGCCAAAGTCGGGTTCCATGCCGGGGGTCGAGAGTTTCTCGGCAAGAGCCTCATATTCGCCCTTGCGGCACACTGCGAGGTTGCGGCGTTCGGGAGTCAAAGCGGCTGCCTCATAGCAGTAGCAGGGCACGAGCAATTCGTCGGCAATGCGTTTTGCCAGCTTGCGTGCCAACTCGGCACACTCTTCAAGGGTGATGCCGGCCACAGGAATGAGAGGGCAAACATCGGTTGCACCCATGCGAGGGTGGGCACCATGATGTTGACGCATGTCGATGAGTTCGGCTGCTTTTTTCACTGCTTGGAAGGCTGTTTCTACCACCGAGTCGGGATCGCCCACAAAGGTCACCACTGTGCGGTTGGTTGCTTCGCCCGGGTCAACGTCGAGCAGGCTCACGCCAGGAGCTGTCTTGATCACTGCAGTGATTTGGTTGATAACTTCCATGTTACGGCCCTCACTAAAGTTGGGCACACACTCTACAAGTTGTTTTACCTTGTTCATGTTTTTTTTTCTTATTTTTTTCGAAGGTTTATATGTAAAATAGTTGTTTTGGCATCTTCATGTCGGCAGGAATTTTCTTGATCACTCTCATGTGTGCAAGCCTACAATGCCCGAAAAACATGAGCTGCTTTACCACTAAAATCCATGTTCGCAAAAATACACAAAAAAGTTTGCATCGCCACACGTTTTGGCTTAAAAAATGGCGAAACATGGTGCAATACTTCATTTAACTCCAATCGGTCATTAGGGTTTAACCTAAAATTGAGGCATGGGATCGAGTTCGCGATCTCTTGGCTCCGACTCGGGCGATGTGTTTTTCTTGCCTGCTTTACGTTTTTTTGCGTGTCGTTTAGCTTTTTTGCTCTTGCTGTGTTGGGTGGCTTCAATGGGGTTGCGGGCGGTGTCGGTCAGTTGTTCAAAGACGGCCTTGTCGGGAGCGGGTTGTTGTGTGCTCTCTTGCTGCCTGCAAGCACGCAAGCCCTGCATGGCTATCATGCCCAAAGCTATCAGCACAAGCACCCCGATGGAGCCCACCCGCTCGCGTCGCGACATGGCAAAAAAATCGCTTGTTTTCTTTTTCATGAGTTTTGGCGAAACTTAAAAGTTTACAAATTTACAAAAAATGCTAAAGCCTTTGTTACTTGATGTGATAATAGATGGTGTTGTCGAGTATAAAGTTGCTATATTTGCAATATCATCTCTCGTCGATTGTTGCATGAGGGGGGGGGACAAAGATATATTATTCTTGTGATGAAAAAAATGATTAATGCACTGCCTGTTGGCATACTCTCTTTTATAGTGACGGCACTCATTGTGTATTTGTCGCTCGATGCCAATCCGCTCGATGTGGGGCACTTTAAGTTTTTTGAGGGTTTCGACAAGATTGTGCATTTTGTGATGTATTGGGGCTGTGGGATCGTTTATCTTTTGGATTATGCCAAGTTTAAATATCCCCACCACTGCCACCTCAATGTAGAGCTGGCACTCACGGCAATGGCCATGTTGCTTGGCTTGTTGATGGAAATCATGCAGCTGTTGCTCGCCAATGGCAGGAGCTTTGATGTGCTTGATTGGGTGGCCGATGTTGCAGGTGCTGTGGTGGCATTTGGCTTGATGCACTGGTTGGGGTTGCACTGGTTGCGACACATTTTCAACGAAGTCAAAAAACAACGGCATTTAAAGGGATAATTCGATAAATTGAAAGAAGGAGAAAGTGTAGATTCCAAAACGAAGTGCGAAAAAATCATAGTTAAACCCATAACGGCACATCAGCACGGGTTCTCCATCAGAGTCGCTGGCACTGACGTAAAACGGAGTGGTCTGCGAGAGAACAATGACGGCTTTCCCTTTTGCATCCATAGGGCTGACAGCCATACGCCGGCTCTGTGGATAGCTTATTCCAAGCTGTCATTATACACTCGTTTGATAGTCCACTCTGACCGTACTGAACATTGCCGTTATCCACCGTCAGAATAGACTTTCCAAGAAAAAATACAAAAAAAACAAAAGTTTTTTCTCCTACGAAAAAAGGCTTCATTCAGCCATTGTAACTTTGCACCCGTAAACGATACGGAAGTATGGCTGAGTGGTCAAAAGCGACACACTGCTAACGTGTTGAACCGACAGGTTCCGGAGGTTCGAATCCTCCTGCTTCCGCTTCCTTGGCTCGTTAGCTCAGTTGGATTAGAGCACGACGCTACGAACGTCGGGGTCGGGAGTTCGAATCTCTCACGAGTCACCATATTGGAACTTTGGCAGACTTGGTGTATGCGCTGGACTGAAAATCCTGAGAACGTGGTTCGATTCCACGAGGTTCCACCAACATAATGGAGTGCTCCAGCGACAACGAGGGCGGACTGTAAATCCGCTGCCATTAGGCTTCGTAGGTTCGAGCCCTACCTCCTGAACAACAAGATTGCCCTATGGTAGTTGGTGGAGCGCCAGAATGTTGCTCTGGTGGTCGCAGGTTCGAAACCTGTCAAACTCCCCGGAATGGTCGGTTCATCTAATTGGTTAGGATTGCAGATTTTCATTCTACCCACACGAGTTCGAATCTCGTACCGACTACAAAACGCTTCAATAGCACAGCGGTAGTGCAGCTCACTTGTAATGAGCAGGTCGTAGGTTCGAATCCTACTTGAAGCTCTCGTAAAAAAGGCTTCCTTTCAGAAATGAATGTCTGAAGGGAAGCCTTTTGCTTTACACGAAATGCAGTAGGGCATTCAGCCTATTTTCTACTTTCTTCAAAATCTTTGCTGTCTCCTCCATCTTGTTCTCATCTTTCTCCATCAATAGAGTAATGGCCTTCTTAATGAGCTTACAATCGTCCATAGAAAGCGGCATCTCGGTGATGGAATATCCTGGATCCGCATATCTGTAGTAGATTTTGTCATACACCTCGATAGGGGCATTATAACCAAGTTTGTCTGACCTCATAATTTGAATATCCATCTGCACCGTTCTGGTGCATACACCTTTGGTGATACCCTCCATGTCGTAGAGTGCCTCGCAGCACGCATCCACGAGGTCATCAAGAGTCCATCTTCTGTATCTGTTTCTCAAACAGTTATCTATCGTTTTGTACCTTATCAAGGCATTCTTATTCGCTGGCATAGCAGTTTCTCTTTTGGGGTTGTTGATTAGCATGAAAAAAGTCGGAGTTTCCTTGTAAGGACGCTCCGACTGTATCTGCTTTTTTTTCTTTCTCCTTGGCACACTATAATGCCAAATAGAAACGGCTATGATGCGACTGCTGGGGAAGTCCTATACCTGATGATTTACTAAATGTGTGAACATAACTGTTCCGTTCAAAGCGTCGATAGCTATGAACAGTCTGCTGAAATCGTTCTGTTATGTTCACAAATAGTTTCATTCCGTATAGGATTCTTTGTTCTTGATGACGCATTTCTCAAATGCGGGTGCAAATATACGAAATATCTACGAAATCTTTTTGCGTAGATTGAAGTTTCTTGCATAAAGTCCACACTTTTTTTGCTATAGGACAAGCAAACAAGGTCATTTCTCTCCTTATATTTTCTCGGCTTTAGTGACATGGGAATCATTTTTCTGCGAAGTTCTTGCGGAGCAAGCGTCCAAGAGCCGAGTCCCTTGGAGCTGTCAAACTGCAAGGCGTGTCCTGTGAACAATCTTCCTTTAGGCATGGATGCTTAAAGAGTATTCTTCACGACAGTCTTGCCTTATTTGCCCTCTCCGCACTTCGGAAAGCAGAAAAATCTTCCCGTCACATCAGCCGACAAAGGCTTGATAAAAGGGAAAAAATAAATTTTCAGCACTATGACAGCGACAACAACAAACCGACTGATTTTGCCAGAACTCACAAAGGCTCTCGGCAGTTATCCCCTGTATTCGCAGGACAACAAGAAGAAAGATGCGCTCTGCATCGCAGTGTTCAACATCGGCAACATCCGCTGGTATATCTTGGTGGGGCAGCCCGAACACGATGACTTTACACTCTATGGCATCGTAGTGGGTTTGCACGAGACGGAGTACGGCTATATGTCTGCAAACGAAATGTCAAGCATCGCCTATGATGCAAGTGAGTATGGACTTGGCTCTTTGCTGGTGGAGCAAGACATGGAGTTTGAGCCTTGCACCTTGGCTGAGATTAAGGGCGTGGAACTACAAAAGTTTCTCTCTCGTCTGTATGACAGCAACTAATGTATAACCCATAAAAAAGTACGACTATGAAGATTATTGTAATGAACCCAGCTGATGTACGCATTGAGGTATTGAATGTCCCTTCGCCAATTCCACTTAGAAGTGCAAAATTTGCGGTGTGATTAATCTATGAAAAACACCGCGGAGGTTTGCCTTGCGGCTGGGGGCGCGAAGCCCCCAAAGAGCATGAGCGGATTCCTTAAGCAATACAAAAATAAGGAGGAGAACTTTCGTTCCCCTCCCCAAGATTAATTACTTTTGTATTGTAAATGTATAAGCAATTAACCTCGGAGCAAAGATACACAATAAGTGTATTACTCCAAAAGAACATGACGATTAGTTTCATAGCAGAGACCATAGGTGTGTCTGTGAGTACGGTATCCCGTGAGATAAAGCGCAATTCCAACGAGAGGGGCGTTTACAAGGCTCGAGTGGCAGTACGGTTGGAGACAGGGAGATGGACACTATCGTTGGAAAGGACGGAAAGGGAGCTATCGTGACATTAGTGGATAGAAAGAGTTGCTATATGCTCATGGAGAAACTCGACACAGGCAAGCAGGCCGTGCCCATGGCACATACCGTCGTGAGATTACTGAGAGCTTCAAGACTGCCCGTAAGGACGATAACCACCGACAACGGAAGTGAGTTCGCTGCACATCAGATCATTGCAAAGGAACTCAATACGACTGTCTACTTTGCACACCCCTATTCTTCGTGGGAAAAGGGAGCCATCGAAAACATAAATGGACTCGTTAGGCAGTACATTCCCAAGAAAACCGATTTTAGGGGAATTTCAAGTGGATTTATTGCACATGTCACAGAAAAATTAAACAACAGACCAAGGAAAAAAAATGGATTTGTCAAACCAAAAGACTTCATCAAAAAATATTATACATAACTTTGCACTTGCTTCTGGAATCCGCC